>CAZVKD010000005.1:0-2226 GCA_964627675.1 uncultured Gemmatimonadaceae bacterium | reverse complement strand
CGTAAGCGAGAGCGTCACGTCCGCGCCGAGCGCCCGGGCCAGCGCCAGCCGGGCCGCCGGTGCCCCGATGACCACCACGAGACCGGCGCCACGCAGCGCCGCGAAGGCCGCCGCAGCCAGGCCCACCGGACCGGCACCCTGGACCAGCACCGTGTCGCCCAGCGCCATGTCCGATCGCTCCACCGCGGCCAACCCGGTGAACAGGCCACAGCCGCCGCCGATCACCTCGTCCGCCGTGAGCGGCTCCGGGAGCCGCAGAAGCCGCACGCCGGGCTTGAGGTAGATGCGCTCGGCCCATCCGCCAAGCGGACCGTCGTGGGCGGAATACGTGATGCCGTAGACCCGGCGGCTGGGGCAACGGTTAGGCTGCTTCGCGACCAAACAATACCAGCAGGCCCCGCAGACCTCGTGCACGTCGTAAAACGTCACGACGTCACCGGGCGTCAAAGGAGCGCCTGCGAAGTCCCCGGTCACACCGCGCGTCTCAAGAATACGCCCCACACTCACGTGTCCCGGAACGATGGGATACGGCACGCCCGCCAACCGGCCGTGGGAGAGGTGCACGTCGGTACCGCACACCTCGCTGGCGACGGTCTCGAGGAGAACGCTGCCGGGCTCGAGCGAAGGATCCGGAAGCTGCCAGATCTCGGGTGGCTTGCCCGGGACAGTGAGAACGGCGGCGCGGATTGCCATGAGGTGATCAACCGTCAGCCGGCGCCCGGCACACCGCAGAGCAGGGGCCTGGTCTCGATGCCAACGGCTGACCGTTGACGGCTCTCCGCCTCACCGGCCCACTCTTCCCCCGCCGATTTCCTCCGCATACGCCTTCTTCAAACCCTCGATGTACTGGTCGAACAACGCGGCCATGGCGCGATGTTCGTCCTTGACGGTCTGGCGGAATGCGGCGTCGGTCAGGAAGTGGTACAGCACGGCCGACATGATCTTGGCGTCGAGCAGAAAGCCGGTATGCCCCACCGGCTTCATGGAGTCCATCCACCGCTCGAGCGAGTGCCCCGGCGCGGGCGAGCTGAACACGCTCACGCCCACCCCCGGGATCTCACGCGTGACGAACCCCGTCTCCTCGTACCCCGACGGGCTGTCCGGCTCCGGACTGATGTTCGGGGCGTTCATGGCCTGGGCGTAGGCGAAGACCAGTTCCTCCAGGGAGCCGAGCGTGATGCCGTCGCGATAGCGGCCGTAGGTCTCGACGCGCACCTCGGTGCCGGTTGCCAGCGCGGCCGCGCGGGCAGCATCGGCGACCATGCGGTCAATGTGCTCGAGATACACCTCGTCCGGGTAGCGCAGGTAGTAATCCACCACGGCGCGCTCGGGAACCACGTTCGGCGCCACCCCACCCTCTGGGATCACGCCTTGGATGGAGGCCTCCGGCCGGAAGGTGGGTCGCAGGTGATCCACGGCGGTGTAGAACTGGACCGCCGCCGTGAGCGCGTTGCGACCGAACCAGGACGCGCGTTGATGGGCCGAGCGCCCGGTAAAGATGTATTTCACTTCGTTGATGTTGAGGCAGCACACGCCGAAGCCCGCCTTGCTGCGTGCGGTGGAGCCGGAGCCGTGGCTGCGAACGAGCACGTCAGTCCCTCGGAACAGCCCGGCCTCCCACATCGTGACTTTGGACGGCGGTCCGACCTCTTCGGCCGGCGTTCCGAACACCTTGATGCGCCCCTTCGCGTTCTTTGCCTTCATGTACTCGGCGACGGAGAACGCGGCGGCGAACCCGACGGGACTTTGGGCGTTGTGCTGGCAGCCGTGGAACGGCTCGGTGGTGCTGCGCAACGCGTCGTACTCCACAATGACGCCGAGCGTGGGCCCATCGGCACCGGCGGGCGAGTCCCACGAGGCGACGAACGCCGTCTCCAGGCCGGCAACGCCCCGTTCCACGGTGAAGCCATTGGCGCGGAGAATCGCCGTCAGGGTGTCAACCGCCTTGTATTCTTTGAACCCCACCTCGGGGTTCTTCCCGATGTGATCGCTCAGATCGCGCATGCCGGACACCCACAGATCCTCCACCCGCTGGAAAATGCGGTCGCGCTCGGCGTCCTTCCTGGCGGCCATGCGCTGGGCCAGCTGGGTCGGGCTGATGCGCGCCTGGAGCGCATCAATCTGCCGCACGACCTCGCGCGCCGCAGCGCGTTCGGTTTCGGTGGTTTGCGCCTGAGCGGGCGAGGCCGCGGCCAGGCGGAGCTTCCTGCCGGCAGGCCAGGGGTG
>CAZVKD010000004.1:27726-27943 GCA_964627675.1 uncultured Gemmatimonadaceae bacterium | reverse complement strand
CTGCGATGCTCGCGATCACCATGGAGCCGATCATCGCGGTGCCGATCACCGCGGCCATCCCGGCCGAGTCGCTCCACACATACACGCCAAGCGCCGTGACCAGTGCCACCGCGATCCCGTTCAAGGTGCCAGCGGCGAGCTCCTTCATGGCCACCCGCGGCCAGTGCCGCAGCCGGATTTCCCGCAACGCGAGGCCCCGCAACGTCACGGCCAGCGC
>CAZVKD010000004.1:0-27716 GCA_964627675.1 uncultured Gemmatimonadaceae bacterium | reverse complement strand
CCCCGACTGCCCCGCCACCACCGGCAACAGCACGGCCAGCTTCGTGTAGTTGTCGATGGTGTCCTCGAACAGCCCCACGACCGCCGAGGCGAGGAACGCGGTGGCGAGGTTGATCTGGAGCCAGGGCAGGCGGCGTTTCACCGCGAACGGCACCGGCGACAACGCCCGCTCGTCCTTGCTGGCGCCGGTCATCGTCTGGATGTCCACCGTCGCCTCCTGCTCCGTGGCGGCGACCAGGGCGTCGTTGCGGATCACGCCCACGGGACGCCCGGTGTGATCAACCACCGGAATCGTCGTTCCGATGCCGCGCTCGAACACCTCCACGACTTCCTCTCGGGACGTGGTGGCCTGAACGCTCACCGGCGTGCGGAGCTTGAGGCTGTCCATCCGCACCCCGGGATCCGCCACCGCCAGCTCCTGCAGCGGCAGGGCTCCGATCAACTGCCCGGCCGCGTCCACCACGAACACGTCGGCGATCGGCCGGCCTCGCAGCGATCGGAGCTTGGCCAGCGCCTCGCGCACCGTGGCTTCGGCTCGAAAGGTCGTCACCCGCGCGTCCATCACCGCCCCGGCCGTGTCCGGTGGGTACTGCATGAGCTCCCGGATTTCCGCGGCCTCCGCGGGCTCGAGCAATGAGAGACGTCCCTCTCGCGCCTGCGGCTCCAGGCGCGCGAGGAGCGCCGCGGCCCGCACCGGCTCGAGGGTCCGCATGAGTCCGCGGAATCCGTCGTCGGAGAGTTCGCGCAGCGCTTCAGCGGCCAGATCAGGCGTGAGCCGCTGCAGCACCCGGCTCGAGGCGGGGACGGTATGAGACTCGAGCGCATGAACCACGTCTGGCAACGGAGCCCGCTCCAGGAAACCGGCCGCCTCGTCCGGGAAGTCCGTGAAGTAGCGCTCCACCAGAGCGCGGACCATTCGATCGGTTGCTCGCGACATGCTCACTCCTCTCGAGAGGGCGGCGGGGCCTCCCCCTTTCGACCCAGACCAGCCAGAAAGGCGGACAGGCCAGCCCAGTACAGCTCGCCGAGGCTCACCAGCGTGCGAACCGCCGGCTCCCCCTGCCCGGGGCCGGTCCCGAGGCCGGTCATTTGACGCAGGGTGCGATGCCGCACGATACCCATGAACACACCGCCCGAGTCCACCACGGGGAGGGCGTCGAGCTCTCGCCATCCGGGGTGCGCGGTGATCGTGGCAAGGTCCGAGGACGCGGGGATGCGCACCGGGTCGCGATGCATCACGCCCTCCAGACTGTCCCGGGTTTGCGCGAGCATTAGCTCCCGGATGTCCAGCGCACCCACGAGCCGGTGGTCGCGATCCACCACGTAGATGTAGTAGTACGCCCGTTCCGCCGACCGACGGAGTTGTTTTTGAGCCTCACTGACCGGCAGGTCGGCCGGGAGCGCAAGCACGAGCGGGTCCGCCAGGGCGCCGGCCGTCCCCGGGGGGTATCGCAGCCTCCGGCGCAATTGCTCCGCTCGATCAGGTGGCAGCGTCGTGAGCCAGCGGTCCCGGGTCTCCTCCTCGGCCCGCCGCAGCAGGCGAGCGGCGAGGTCGAGGGGGACTTCCGCCAGCACCTTTGCCACCTGCTCGCCATGCATGGAGCGCAGGCAGTCCACCGCGAGCGAGGCGCTCAGGCGCGCGAGCGCCTGGGCGGCCAGCGTTGGGTCGAGTTCGGACAGCAACGCCGCGGCGTCGCTGAAGGAAACCCGCTCGAGGACCGCCGCCGCCTTATCCGGATGGTCCTCGAGAAAGCGGGTCGCGACCGCCAGGTCAATCTTCACGCTAGCTGGATTCGGTCACCAGGACGGATGGTTGTTCGCTGAACAGGCGGGCCGGAACCTGGACCTGGCCTTGCGTCGTGTCGAGGACCACGGTCGTGGACGTCGTTCGCACGATCCGTCCTTCCACCTCACCGACCCTCACCGTTTGACCGACTCGGTAGCTCTGGGTCACGTAGTACGCCGCAACGATGTTGCTCACCGCCGTCCGCGCCCCGAGTCCGAAGGCGAGCGCGGCGCCAGCGAGCACCGTGCCGATCACCACCGCCAGCAGGACCACGACCAGCTCGCCGTGAATCCCCACCTGCTCGAGCCCAATCAGGGCGGCAAGGAGCACCAGAGCCGCTTGAACCGCGCGTCCCACCGCGGCGGCGTACCGCACGCCCCGCGATGCCGTGGCGGCCGCCGTCACGCCTCCGGCGAGGCTTCCAATCACGATGCCGACAAACAGAATCACCAGAGCCGTGATCGCGTTGGGCAGATAGGACGCGAGCTGTTCGACCGCGCGACTGACAATCGGGAGACCGAGAACCTCGATCGCCGCCGCCGCGAACAGCAAGAAGATCAGCCAGTAGACGAATCGCCCGCTCAGGACGGAGACCGACCGGGCCAGATTCGCCGCGCCCACCGCGGCGCTCCCGACCCCCCGCCGCCCCAGACGATCCATCATGGCCAGCGCAGCCCGCCGAGTTCCGGACTCCAGCACTCGACCGATGACCGACCCCAGCAACAGCAGGGCGGCGGCGCCGAGCAAGTCGAGGAGATAGGGCCGGAGGCTCTGAACCAGTTGAGCCCCATCGGTGAGCCAATCCTGCCAGCGCATGGTGCCCCCGGTGTGCAGGTGGGAGACAAAGTACGGATTTCAGGGCCGGGCGAAACGGGTGTCCGCGAACGGGTGATCGAAAACCGTGGATGGCCACGGCGGGAGGCCCCCCTCAGCCGGGGACGCCGACCCCCCGTGAAGCGAGAACGCGCTCGATCGCCTCGCCGATCTTGTTGTCGGGCGTGGACGCCCCGGCCGTGATCCCGATCAACCGGACATCCGGACCGAGCCAGCCTTCGTCGGCCACTTCGCTGACGCTGTCCACGGGCTTGTGTCGGATGCGACCGGCCTCGGGCTCGATGCAACTCGCATCCGCCACGTGGTACGTGCGCCGCTTCGCGGCACAGATCCGGGCGAGGTTGTTGGTGTTGCTGGAGTTGTATCCGCCGATCACGATCATCACGTCGAGCGGCTGCTCGATAAGCTCCACCACGGCATCCTGCCGCTCCTGCGTTGCCGAGCAGATCGTATCGAACGAGCGGAAATGCTGCTCCAGCTGCTCCGGCCCGTGGCGGCGACCCAGCGCCTCGCCAATCCGGCGCGCGATGGCAAGCGATTCGTTGGCCAGCATGGTGGTCTGATTCGCGACGCCGATCCGCACCAGGTCTCGCTGGAAATCGAACCCCGGAGACACTCGGTCGGCAAACGAGCGCGTCATTTCGTCGAGATTGTCCCCCCGCTCGATGAACCTGCACAACACCTCGGCCTCCGCCATGTCCCGCACCACGAGGTACTTCCCACCCGCGAACCGTGTCACCTGGCTGACTGTGGCCTTGGTCTCCTCATGGTAGTGCTTTCCGTGCACCACGGCCGTGAACCCCTCTCGGGCGTAGCGCTCCACTCGCTTCCAGACGCTGAGCACCGAGCCGCACGTGGTATCCACCACAACGCAGCCGATCTCCCGCAAACGGGCGAAGTCCCGCACGGTGACACCGAAGGCGGGCAGCAGCACGACGTCGTCCGGTCGGACGTCCGAGTAGTCGAATGCGCCCTGTGGCCCCGGCCGGAGGATCGTGATGCCGTGCGCTTCGAGCTCGCCGTTCACGTGGGGGTTGTGGATGATCTCACCCGCGAGCCAGATCCGCTTGTCGGGGAACTTCTTCCGGGTCTCGTAGGCGTACTCCACCGCTCGGTCCACGCCGTAACAGAAGCCGAACTCCTTGGCCAGCACGAACGTGAGGCCGCCGGCCGAGAGGCGGTTACCTTCCGCACGGATGCGACTCACCAGCCGGCTGTGATAGGCGGCCAGGTCCTGCTCGACCTCCTGGCGGAGGCCGAACCCCTTGCGGAAGTAGGTTTGCTCCACGCCGTAATCTACCTGACGACGTCCGCTGCGGAGGAATCCGCCCCGGCCTCCAGCGCGCACAGCACGCCAGGCCAGGGCTCGATGGGCACGTCGCGGAACGACCCGACATAACGCAACTCGCGTTGCGTGGTCACATCCTTCAGGGTCACGTCCCATCTGCCGCTGACCCGGCGGCCTAGGTCGGACACCTCGACCCAGCCGGCAGCGCCTTGGTAGGCCAGCGAGAGGTACTGGATTCGTTGGACACCGAGCCGAGCCGTTCCCGGGCTTGGCGGGGCGCTGTCGGGAAGCACGACCCGGTACGACGTGGCGCGGGGGCCGCTGTCCGGGTAGGCGAGAAGCATGAGCACCCCCACGCTGTCACTTTCGGCCAGCACCTGAAGACTGGGAGGGCTTGGACACACGCCGGCCCGTGCCGCCCAGGCCCCAATCAGCTGCGACGGGTCGTCCGTTCGCGCGGCGAGGAAGCCGGATGGCGCGGGGGGCGGTAGGGAGTCACGGACGATGCCCACGGTCGTGTCTCCGCCCGGCGTCTGGCCGGCGGACGGGGGAGTCCCGGGTTCGCCGCAAGCGGCGACGACGATCGCCAGGGCCGGCGCCGACGGGAGGACCACGCGTTTCACGCCCCCGGCGTCCTGCTCGTGCTCAGGTGCCGGCGAGCCTCGGCCTCCGTCAGGGCGAAGGTGGCAAACAGGGTCTTGAGGTCGGGAGGAATCGGGCGAGGTCGCATCGTGCCTCGGTCCACGCACACCAGTACTTCGTGCCCCGTTGCCGCGAGTTTACCGGCCGCGACGTGCAAGACGTCGAAGTTGATATGGATTGAACTGTTCCCGAACTTCGTGAAGTAGGCGGCCACTCGCAGGCGATCATCGAGACGCGCGGGGTGCTGGAAGTCGCACGACAGATGCGCGCGCGGCAGCCAGATGTCGAATCGGTCGAACACTTCCCGGTAGGGAACCCCGGCCGCGCGGAACAACTCGGTCTCCGCGATCTCGAAAAACCGGACGTACGAGCCGTAGAAGATGATGCCGGCGTAGTCCACATCCGACCACCGGACGTACTCGTCCACGACAAAGGGAGCACGAGACACGGGATGGAACGTAGGCAGGCCGCGAACTCGGCGCCACCGACGATCCCGACCCTACCAGAGCGCCCGAAAGCCCATGTCGAACCGCAGTTCGGTGGTCGGGCTCAACCCCCTGGAGACGTCGAATCGGAGGAGCCCTGCGAGCACGGACAATCCCGCCCCGACCCCCACCAGCGGTCGGCCGCCGCCGGTGACATTCCCCACGTCGGCGAATACCATGGGCATGAGCACCCCGTGCCGGCGGAGTCCTGCGTCGAGCTGGGCAGCCCAACCTCTGGCGCCGGCTCGGGTGCCGTAGTCGTATCCCCGAACCGTGCGCGGGCCGCCGACGCGGAGCTGCATCTGCGGCAGTTCATCACCCACCACGGCGCCACCGGTGACGCCGAGCACGACCGGATAGCCCAGCGCGCCGCTCGCCACGCGGAGGCTGCCCCATCCCCGAAGCGCCGTCCCGCCATCACCCGTCAGCAGGTCCACGCTGTGCCTCAGTTCTAGGGGCCCGAGGCGGTCGGATCTCGTAGCCGCCGCTCTCAGATAGAACCCGCCCTTCACTGGTGGATTCCACGGGAACAGGCCGTCGCCGCCCAGCGCGTCGTTCACGCTCGAGCGGGCCAGCGCGACCATGCTCGCCTGTTTTTCCACCATCACCGAAATCCTGGTTTCGCCCAGGGGACCGTGGTTGGGCGTGAAGCCGAATCCGCCACCATGAGCCAGGTAGTAGTCGGCGTCGTCGTGACCCGCGAACACCGCGTTGAGCGACCCGCCGAAACCCGGCGAGTGCCACGGTTCCACTTCCTGCACCGAGCGGTATGCGACGACGTCCACCCGCGCCTCGGGGCCGTCCCACCGCCAGGTGAGCGACCCGGTGAGTCGGTGGTCGGAAAGCCCGAATCGGGCCACGGCGTTCACCGACGTGAACGGCATGGAGGGGCGGACGCTGTAGCCCAGCCCGAGCGAGGCCCCCTCCACCCGGTTGAACCGGAAGACGTCGGCGGCCCGCTCCCAGGCGACGCCGAACCGTCGTCGGCCCACGACATCGTCCGGCAGGTCTTCGGCCAGCCGCGCCAGCGCGGCCGCGGCCTCGGCGAAGCGACGCTCGGTTGCCGGATCGGTTTCCACGATCATGGGCGCCGGCCAGTCGTAAGCTCGCAAGCGCTCGGCCGGCGGGACCGAGACCTCCCACCGGCCATTTCCCCACCGGCCACCGCGGTGATACCCCAGGGAATCCGGCGCACGGGGCTCGAGCGAATCGGCCTGCGCAGAATCCGCCGAGCATCCAAAGCAGACCCGAACCGCCCGCCGGCGCCTGGTCTCATCGGGCAAGCGATGTTCGGCGATCGAGAACGCAAGTGCGGCGTTGGGGTTCACGTCGTAGTCCTGGAACGTTGTCACGGCGCGGATGGGGATCGTGGCGGACGTGAAAAACGGCACCCGCAGCGTGAGGAACACGCTTTGGCGGTGCGGCAGCCAGAACCGGCCGCCGTGGAGCGCGTACTCGAGGTCGGCCTCGGCGGCCACGTACCTTTGAGCCCGGCGGTTGTCGCGACGCGCTCGCGCGCTGTCTCCGGGAACGTCGCTCTGGGGCCGCTCCCACAAGAACTCGCCCACGAACAACACGCGGAGCCGCACCAGGTCTCCGCTCTCCGCGTCCAGCCACAGGTCGCCGGCTACCAGGGACGGACCGGGCTGCCGTGGCGTTACGCGCACGCCCATGGCGTGCACGGTGCGGTCCGGCAGCTCGAGGACAATCGAGTCGGTCAGGGCGTAGTCGTAAAACGCATCGGCGCCCGGCGCCAGCGGATGCAGTGCCCCGATTTCCGGCACGCCCATCAACCGGATCGAGTCGCCGAGGCTGCGAGGGACGAACCAGGGCCGATCGAGCCAGCTCGGCCTCGTCCTGGTCTTCGAGCTTCACGCCCGCGGTCCGGAGCATCCGAAGGAGCGGGAGCGCCGTTCGGGTTCCGAGGATCTCGATCTTGAGGTCGTTGGGTGCGCGCCACCTCACACGGGCGGCGGACTCGTGCGCCAGCAGTGTGGTGAGGCGGGCGAACCGGCTCCGCCCCGCGACCATTTCGAAACGGGTCTGAACCGATACCTGATAGCCCTGCACCAGGGAGTCCTGCCTCAGGTGCCGCGTGCGGCCGCGGGCCACGACGATCGCGGCCAGCGAGTCCGGCGGCGCCGTCCGGGTCTCCTGGCCTGGCAGGACCGCCGGGAGGGCGGCAAGGGCCAAGCCGCCGAGAAAGCAGGTTCGCGATAACGGAGTCATGCGAATCACGATGTGCCGTCCCCTCGTGCGACCCCGTAGGTTCGCAGCCGGCGCCACAGGGTGGTACGCGAGATGCCGAGCTGCCGGGCGGTTTCCGCCAGCCTCCATCCGGTCGCCTCAAGCCGCTCGAGGATCGCCCGTCGCTCCCGTGCCGCCAACGTGTCCGGATGCTGGCCCCGCCGGTCGTAGAGCACGTCGGCCTGCCCGGCGCCGCGAATGCGGATCACCGTGACGTCCGTCCCCCGTGCGGCGACGTCGTTCAGGAACGCGGCGAGATCGAACGCTCCGGCCTGGAGCACGGTGCCGATCGTTTGCTGAGCGGAGCGGTTCACATGCACGAGACAACCGTCCTGCTCCACTATCACCACGGGCTGGGCGAGAACGTCGAGAATCCTCGCGGTAAGCTGACAAGCTGAGGAGTGGCGCATCCAACGGACCTACGTTCGTCACGCGGGGCAGTTTCAGCATGCATCGCGCCCTTGCGAGCGGGGGTCGGAGTGTCGCAGATTCATACTGACCGACCAGTCAACCAACCAATGGCTTCCTCAGGCCAGGACGCGCGACCCGTAATCCTTGCCGCTGCCGAAAGGCTCTTGAGAAAGCGAGGGGCGGGTACCCCAACGCTCGAGGCGGTCGCACGCGAAGCCGGATGCGCCAAGGGACTGGTCAACTACCACTTCCCGTCGAAGGCTGAACTCCTCGCAGCGGTGGCCGAACGCATGGGGAACGATCGGGCAAGTCGCTGGTCGGCGGCGTTTGGCGCTCTGTCGGCTGAGGCTGCGATTCGGGCCACTTGGGACCTGATACTGGCCGAGCGGCGGGATGGAAGCGGCGTGGCGTGGGCGGCGCTCCGCGCCGAAGTGGCCAAGGCCACTGTCCACGCGGTCAATTTGCAGACGGTTCGGTTCGCGACAGTGTTGGGCCATGGCGGGCTCAGGCTGCTCGAGGCTCTTGGCCTCGAGCCCAGTGTCGCCGCCGGGGAACTCGGATGGTATCTCGCGGCGGTGGTTCAGGGGATGGAGGTTCTGTTGAGCGCGGGCGCCGCATCCACCGAGCTCGAGGGGGCGTACGCCGCGGCCTGGCTTGGGATTCTCTCACTCACCCGGCCCCCGCAATCCTCCCGCTGACGTTCGGCGATCCTGGCGGTCGTAGGGCCTAAGCGCGACGCCGCCCGGTCTCGCGCGGAAGGGATCGCAACACCGCCCGCAGTTCGTCCAACGAGCGGGCTTTGGACACCTCCCGTTTCCCCCGCATGACGGCGAAGTGAATCGGCCGGTCGAGGCGGGGGAGATCAGTGGGGCGGATGCGCCGGGCCTGGCCTTCTCGTAGCCGGACCCGGGCGATGGCGATGCCGTCCTCGATGTCGTAGCCGAGCGGAACGCGGTCCCCAAGCAAGTGCACGGAAGCGGGCAACGCGTCGAGCGACCGGCGCCGGCTCTCGGGAATCACGTCGAGCGATAGCCTGAGGGGCGTCTCGAGGAACTCTCCCCAGCTTGTCACGGTGTCCAGTTGCCGCCGCAGCGACAGCCAGACGGCGCCGGGGGCGGCGTCGGGCTCCGTCCCCCCTGAGCGGCGCCAGTACTCATCCAGCCGATCCGCGGTTCGGGCAATGGACGCCTCATCGGGATGCGCGGTGTGCCGGCGCAGCAGGCCTCTTGCCAGGGCATCGCGCGCCGCCGCTTCGAGATCCGGAGCAAAGCGCCCGGAAAGCGGTTGTCGCTGGCGGTCCAGCTCGAATCCGGCGAATTCCGTGCGGCGCTCCACCACCAGCGCGGGTGCGCGGCCATCCCGCAAGACCACGATCGGCGCGGAGACGCGGGCATGTCGCCGAACCAACTCGAGAGACAGGTTCGTTCCCTCGATCGCGGCCCTTGGTACGCCGAAGCGGTCCGCGAAGTAGCGTACCGTGCCCATGACCACTCCCCACTCGGAGCAGGTGGAGTCTTTGGAGATGCGCACCGGCTCCCCGCTGGCCAGCGCTCCGTCGAGGGCGACGTCGAACGGCGCGATCCTCGCCAGTAACTCACGGAACTGACGCGCGGCAGCCTGGTCCGCCCGTGGCAGTCGCTCCGGGAGTGGGAGTTCGAGGGTGCGGTACACCGAGGCCGTGCCCAGGGCGATATCCTCGATCGCCTTGAGGAGGATACCGCGGCGTGCGGCCCAGTCCTCGACCTCGTCCGCGAACAGGTGGCGGGGCAGACCGAAGACTTCGCCAATGTACCCGTACGAGTTCACCGCTTCGGCGAACACGTTGTAGGCCGTGAGGTGGTCGCTCCCAGGCACAATCAAACCGCGGAGATCTCGCTCGTCGCGCGTCATTCGATGCAGCGACTCCACGTTCGCGGCCACCGCGAGGTAGGGTACCAGGGACCGGTCGGCGTGCACCAGGAGCTCGCCCCAGGGGCGCTCGACCGGCATTGCCTCCACGTCGCGGCCGTAGGCGGTGAGCTTCCCGTCATCCACGATTCCCCGGGTCTCGAGCAAGCCGATCGCGTTGCGGTACGCCTGTCGGTCCAGCGGCACCGGCAAGTCCAAGTCGGAGAGATCGATGCCCAGCGCCGCCGCGGTCATGGCCACACGCTCGGTGTCGCCGGCGAGCTGGAACTCGGGCGGGGCCGGTCGTAGCGAGGCGAAGTCCACGACGCGGTCGGTCAGGATGTAAACCTCCCCGCCGGGGACGCGGCCGTGTACCCGGCCCGCCATCTGGAGGATCTCGTTCGCCCCCAGGTACTGGCGGGTCAGGACGTTGCGCCCGCGTTCCACGATGTTGGCGTACCGCGCGTCGTAGATCACCACGGTATCGAGCCCGGAAATATTGAGCGCCGATTGTCCCGCTGCCGTCATCGCCAGGAGAAACGGCTTCGGCGCCGTGCCCTCCAGGAACGGCCGGATAACGCGAATGGGCTCACCGCCATGGTAGAACGCCGCCGTGAGCCGATGCCAGCGATCGCCCATTGATTCGGCGAGTTCCTCCACCTCCGCGCGGGTCGGGAGAAACACCGCGACTCCGCGGCGTCCGCGAACCACATGCCGGAGGAACTGATCGTCGAGAAACTCATGGGGCTTCTGGCGGCGAGTCATGACCCGGGCGGCGAGGGCGGGCTCGAATACGGTTGTCTCCAGGACGTGCGCGGAATCGAGGTAGGCGGCGTAGAACGACGGATCTACGGTGGCCGACAGCCAGATGAACCGGCAGCCCACGCGCTTGCCGAGTGCGAGACACAGCTCGAGTTCCGCTGAGGTCTGGTGGATCTCGTCCACGACCAAGGTGTCGCGAGCCGTGATCAGATTCGCCTGAAACCAGCGTCGCGCGATGCCGGTGGTGACGATCACCACGTTCCATGTGGGCGTTTCCGGGGTCGCCTCCCGCTCCCGATTGACCACCCCCACGCGGAGCGGAGCTTGCAGGACCTGCTCGGCGATCGGCCGGATGCCGAGGGTCTTGCCGGTTCCCGTTCCTGCCACGATGCCGAACCCCCGGCCGCCGCGCGCCAGAGCGCGAATCTCCTCGCCATGCTCGCGCTCCAATACCGTGTCGAGACGGAGATGCATGGCCAGCTCGATCGTCTCGCACGCGGCCCGGGTGGGGGCGATAACGATGATGCGCCCGGTCGCGGGCCCGGCCCGCCGAAAGGCGTCCCGGTCGGGCGGGAGATAGTGATCGCGGATGGGATGGCGTTTCACCGGCACTCAAGAATAGAGGGAGTGCAGCCAGTCGGCGTGACACGAGCGACGCATGAGCCGCGCGGCACGAGCCGCGCGCGGCCGCCGCCCGACACCCCCGCCGCTAGTCTCCCAGGCACACCCCCAGCTCTCTTGCCGTCTGTACCGAGTCGCTGTCGGTGGGAACCCGCTTGGGTTGCGACAGCGCTTCGGCGAGCGGAACCAGCGCAATGGTCGGGGGATCGGCTGCGACCATCTGACCGAACTTGCCCTCCGCGATCGCTCGCACCGCGGCGGCGCCGAATCGCAAACCGAGCAGCCGATCGAACGTCGTGGGCGTCCCACCGCGCTGGAGATGGCCCAGCACGAGGGACCGGGTCTCCTTGCCGGTTCGCTCCGCGATTCCGGCAGCGACGCGTTCGCCCACCCCTCCGAGTCGCTCAACCGTACCCACGCCGGACTGCTCCTTGACAATCGCCGTTCCGCCCATGGGCACGGCTCCCTCCGCCGCCACCACGATGGTGTAGTGCCGACCCTGTGCTTCTCGCTCGCGGACCTTGTCGCACACCCGCTCGATGTCGTACGGAATCTCGGGGATGAGAATCACGTCAGCGCTTCCGGCGAGACCGGAGTTCAGCGCGATCCACCCGGCGTGCCGGCCCATCACTTCGACGACCATCACCCGATCGTGGCTTTCGGCCGTGGAGTGCAGCTTGTCTATCGCGTCCGTGGCGGTGGTCACCGCCGTGTCGTAGCCGAACGTTATCACCGTACCGCCGACATCGTTGTCAATGGTCTTCGGCACGCCGACAATCGGGAGACCCTTCCGCCAGAGGTCGTAGCCGATTCGCAAACTGCCGTCGCCGCCCACCATGATCAGGGCGTCGAGCGAGTGCCGCCGGAACTGTCCGATCAGTTCATCCGAGCGATCGACCTCCTTCATCGTTCCATCGGGCTGCTTCATGGGCCAGCGAAACGGATTGCCCCGATTGGTGGTGCCGAGGATCGTGCCACCCAGGTGGGTTATGCCCCGCACGTCGCGAGGGCCCAGCGGAACGAGTTCCGCCGCCTCGCCGAGCAAGCCCCCGAAGCCGCGGCGGATCCCGAAGACTTCCCATCCCCTCCGGACCGCGGCCATGACGGCCGCTCGAATGACGGCGTTGAGTCCGGGAGCGTCTCCTCCACCGGTGGAAATGGCAACTCGCATCGCCCTAGCCCTTCCCGCCGCGTCGGTCGGCCATCAACCCGAGGACCTCTCCGGCCTCCGGGTGTCGTCCCAGCGCCTTCTTGGAGAACACGAGCTCGCCGTCAACCACGACCTCGAACACGCCGCCCGACGACTCGATGAGCTTCACTCGGGCCTCCGGGTACGTCCTCTCGATCTCGGCCGCCAGACCGGTGGCCCGGGACTGGTACCCTCAGACGACGCAGTACTGGATGCTCACCCGCATGGAACAAGCTTACCGGAGTGATTGGCACGCCGCCAAGAGCGCTCGCAGCGGCGCTCACCCGGCGCCTTCGCTTGATGTCGGTCAACTTCCCCTGGCGACCCTCATCGAGTGTTGTACATTCTTTCGACATGAACCTCGGGTTTTGGCACCGGTTCGCCGCTGGCTCGCTGCTCTCGCTTGGGCTCCTCAGCAACCCGGGCCTCGCCCAGTCCGGACGGGCCGGCCAGGTGGAACTCGGCACCTTCGGTTCCTTCACCCGGTTCGACCGCACGCCGGCTCTGTCCAGCAATTACGGGGTCGGCGGGCGCCTCGGGTTGTTCCTCACGCGTTTCTTGGAACTCGAGACCAGTGGGGACTACACCGTGACGGCGCTCGCCGGAAACGGTCCCCCCGCGACGGTATCCCGCATCGGGGCAACCGTCTTGCTCAACGGGCGGTTCTTCGGGACCACCGCGCTGTACCTGGGTGCCGGCGCGGAGCGGCAGTACCACCGCGGCGGCCTGGTGCTCGACGACGATGGGGCCCACGGCGTCCTGGGTCTGAGGCTGTCCCTCGGCGGGCGGGCGGCGCTGCGCGGCGAAGGTCGGGCCGAGTTTTTCCCGGCGGCTGCCGGCGCGCCCCGCACGCTCAACGTTGGCGGGCGAGTCGGGATCTCCGTGTTCGCCTTCGGGGGGCCGCCCCGGGATGCCGATGGCGATCGAGTCGCCAATCGCCGCGATCGCTGTCCCAACACGCCCTCCGGCGCTCGAGTGGACACGGAGGGGTGCCCGACGGACGAAGATCGGGATCGGGTGTACGACGGGCTCGATGCGTGCGCCGCCACCCCGGCCGGGGCCACAGTGGATGAAAAGGGCTGCCCGACCGACACCGATAAGGACCGCGTGTTCGACGGGCTCGACCTCTGCGCGGACACGCCCGAAGGAGCCACCGCCGACGCCAATGGCTGCCCGACCGACGGTGACAGAGACGGCGTCTTCGACGGCCTCGATCGTTGTGCGGACACTCCGCCCGGCGCGACGGTGGACGGCGTTGGCTGCCCGACGGACGCCGACGGCGACAAGGTGTTCGACGGCCTGGATCAGTGTCCCGGCACGCCGCCGGACACGGAAGTGGACGCGCGCGGCTGCACGGTACAGCGGGACACCGATGGTGACGGGGTGCTGGATCCGCAGGATCGCTGCCCCAACACCGCCGCGGGCCAGCCGGTGGACGCGTTCGGCTGCCCCCTGGTGCAGCAGCGGGTGCAGGTGGCCCCTCCGGCACCGGCGGCGCCCACGCAGGTTCAGGCGGCCATGCGGTCGCTGATCGAGAACGTCGAGGGTCCACGGCGCCCGGTGGTTCTCCGCGGCGTGAACTTCCGCACCGGACGCTCGGACATCACGCCCGAGTCCTACCCCATCCTCGATGAAGTGGCGGCGTCACTGGTTGCCAATCCCACGATCCGGATCGAGATCGGTGGACACACCGACGTGACGGGGACCCGCCAGCGGAACACGGAGCTGTCCCAGGCGAGGGCCTTTGCGGTTCGGGCCTACCTGGCCAGTAAAGGGGTATCGCCGGATCGGATGGTCGCCCGGGGCTACGGCCCTGATCGGCCCGTCGCCGACAACCGCACCGCCGCCGGCCGGGCGCTCAACCGGCGGGTCGAGTTGAACAGAATCAACTGACCAGTTCGATCTGCGGGTCCGGGCTCCTCCGCTAACTTCCTGTCAGGTAGTGGGTTGTGCTCTTGCTCTTGGCGCCGGTGCATTGCATATTGGCGCCCCTTTCCCAGCGGGCGGCCCTGGCACGGCCGCCCGCGGTGTCTCGGGAGGTCGTGTTGCCAGCCACTGCGGCTCAGGTTCTCGGTGCGTTGCTGATCGTCACGGGCACGGCCTGGGCCCAGGACCCGATCAAGGCCACCCGCTCGCGCACGCCCGTCGCCCCGTTCACCGCAGGCGACCTCGGTCACCACGGCCCGCGCCCCGACTACTTCACCGAACTCGCGCTGGGCGGCGCCGGTGGAAGCCCAATTGCGCTGCCCCCGCCGCCGCCCGGCGAGCCGCCAGCGCACGTGCGCGCGCTGTATGTCAACGCCTGGGCCTTTGGATCGAATCGGTTCTACGACCTGGTCCGGCTTGCCGACACCACCGAAGTCAATGCCCTCGTCATTGATGTCAAGGACGATACCGGCTACCTGACCTACCGATCGAACGTCCCCACCGCGATCGAGATTGGGGCCAACGACCGGGTGCGCGCGCAGGACGCCCGAGAGCGGCTGGCCCTGCTCCACGGTCGGGGAATCCATTCCATCGCGCGCATCGTGGTGGCGAAGGACCCGCTGCTCGCGCTTCGGAAGGCGGCCTGGGCGGTGCGGCACAAGGACGGCGGGTTCTGGCAGGATCGCGTCGGCAGCCGATGGGTGGATGCCTACACCGACTCCGTGTGGATCTACGCCGCCGAGTTGGCGGCTGAAGCGGTCATGCTGGGGTTCCAGGAGATCCAGTTCGACTACCTGCGATTCCCTGATGAGCCGCGCGCGATGCTCGACAACGCCATCTTCCCTGGCCGAAAGCCGGGCGAGTCCCTGCGAGCGGCCGTCCGCCGCAACGTGGCGTTGATGCGCGAGATGACACTACCCCTGGGTGTTCCGTTCACGCTCGATATCTTTGGCCTCACGGCGAGCGCCGACAGCGACCTCGGCATCGGCCAGGTGTGGGACGATCTCGCGCCGCTCGCCGATGTGGTGCTTCCGATGGTCTATCCCAGCCACTATCGACGCGGTACGTTCGGCATCGCCCATCCGAACGCCTCTCCCTACGAGACCGTCCGCAGAGCGCTCGAGGACGCCCTTCGGCGCAACGCGCGCCTGGCGGGCGCCGGACGCATCCGGCCCTACCTGCAGGCATTCTCGATCTTCCGTGTGCGCTATACGCCGGAGGAAATCCGGGCGCAGATCCGCGCGGCCGAGGACGTTGGAATCGGCGAGTGGGTGCTGTGGAACGCGCGGTCGGTCTACCCGGCGGGCGCGCTCCGGTCGGACCGGGGCGGCGTGACCACGGTTGCCGAGGTCCTGGCGACGCCCGACACATCTCGCCGCTGACCCCGGACGGGAACGCCTAGACTACCGAACCGACGGCACCCGGCTCCCAGGCGGCGATGTGACCCGCGATGGCGCTGGCGGCCGTGGTGTAGGGGCTGGCGAGATAAAGCTGGCCCGGCCCCGAGCGGCCCGGGAAGTTGCGGTTGATGGCGCTCACGGTGACGGTCTCTCGGTCATATGACACGCCGGGACCGGCGTTGATGCAGGCGCCGCACGACGGCTCAATAAAGACCGCCCCGACGCTGGCAAAAACATCCAGATAGCCCATTTGCTCGCAGTAGCGCTTGACCTCCTGCGAGCCGCACTGGATGTAGCACTTCACGTCGGGGTGTACGTGGTCGCCGCGCTCCAGCGCCTCTTTGAAGACGCGGGCATACATGTCCATGTCCGATTTCTTGCCGGCCGTGCAGGAGCCGGCGTAGGCGATGTCCACTTTGATGGGTCCGCCGAGTTCCTCGATGTACAGACCGTTGCCGGGATCGCCAGGCAGCGCCACCATGGGTCGGAGTTCGGTCGCGTCGAATTCCAACACCGTTTCGTACTGGGCGCCCTGGTCCGAGTAGAGGCCATCGAGCATGTCCCGAACGGTCGCCGGCGCCATGGCTCGCTCTCGCGCCAGGAACTCCACCACTTTCTCATCCGGGCGCACGATCCCGGTGAACGCGCCCACCTCCGCCGCCATGTTGGTCATCGTGGCTCGTTCGTCCACCGACAGCGCCTGCACCGCCTCGCCGGCGTACTCGACGATCTTCCCGATGGCCCGCCCACCCTTCACGTAGGGATGACGCAGGATCTGAAGCATGAAGTCCTTGGCGGTGACGTTTTCGGGTTTCACGCCGTGCACCAGTACCAAGACCGATGGCGGGACCTGAAGGCGCACGTCCTTGGTGAGCCAGGAATTGAAGATGGCCGTCGTTCCCACGCCGAACGCCACCGCTCCGATGGCGCCGGCATGGGGCGTGTGGGAGTCGCTTCCAACGATCAACTGGCCGGGGAGGGCATGCTGCTCGAGTATCTTGGAGTGGCATATGGCCTCGGACCCTCGCACTTCCATGCGGCCGAGGCGGGGCAGCTCTCCGTAGAGCTTCACTCCTTGTTTGACGGCGAATTCCTCCTGCTTCCGTTTCAACTCGAGGGCGACGTCAAGCAGCCCGTCGCGCTTGCGCTCGTCGGTCATCGCCAGGTCGAGGAACGTCAAGTGATCCCGGAAGAGGAAGACGGATTCCGGATCGGCGATCCGCTCGTCCTTGCCGACCAGCTGCTCCCAGAAAATGGCGGCCATCGGGGTCACGTACTCGTGGCTGAACCGAATGTCGGTACGAACGAAGCCCTCGTCCGCCGGCTTTACCGCCTGGACGCCCACGCGGTCCCGCGCGAGGTCCGTCACCCAGTGGCGCGCCAGTATCTTCTCGGCGAGCGTCATTGGGCGGGGTGGGGTCGTGACCGGAGGCACGGCCACGGCGCCCTGCAGCCGTGCCAGGTTGTAGTGAAACAGCCCGCCGTACTCGATAATGCCCCGCGCGATCTCGCCCTCGCCGGCTGTGAACGCGCTGAGCGGGATTTCCTCGCCCCGGCGGAGTCGCTCGATCAGGGAGAAATCGGTGCTGGTGAGCATCCCCAGGTTCTGGCAGTTCTCCCGGTAAATGCGTTCGATGCTCTCGGCGATGACGAGCCGGATGCCGGCGCACATTTCGGCGTACGGCGACTGCTCGCGCGACGAGCCCTTGCCGCGCCGCTTTCCCGCCACCGAACACACAAAGCCGCCGTTGCGAATCGAGCCGCGGGTGACGGGGAAGCCGTTCCCCGTCTTGAGCCCCAGATACGGAAAGTCGCCCAACGTTTCGTCGTAGTAGTAGCAGATGTAAGCAGGCGTAATCTCGTCGGTGGAGATATTGTCTCGAAGCGGTGCGTTGACCGGCCAGTCCAGATCCTCCCCCTCGAGCTGTCGCCGCATGAGGGCCTCGTCGTCCACGAGAAACAGAATGCGACCTTCCAGTCGCACACGATCGGGACGTTTGGCGACGCGCCGGGACTTGAGGCTGGGGATCATTGGCCGCTTGAGGAGATGCTCTCAATCTCGCCCGCCGCCTGCCTGCGGAGCAAGCGCCCATTACTATTGCAGGATAATGCCCGCTGCGGCTTGCCGCCGATCCGCCCTGATGGTCGCCTGGTTGTCACCGGGCACCGTGGCTGCGGTAGCCCCCTGCCTCCCGGCGGCCCAGGAACGAGTTCCCACGATGTTCGAACGCATGGGCCCGTTACCCGTGGGCGTGCGCGAGAGTTCGGGGGTGGCGGCGAGTCGCTCGCAGCCTGGCATCCTGTGGACCCATAACGACTCGGGGGACGGCCCGTACCTCTACGCGATGACCCTGGAGGGCAGGCTCGTCGTGCGGCTCGCGCTCCGCGGCGCGCGCGCGGTGGACTGGGAGGACCTCGCGTTGGGTGCTTGCCCCGACGCGCGCGGTGACTGCCTCTACATCGCCGACACGGGGGATAATCAGGAGCGGCGCGCCTTTGTGTCGGCGTATATCGTGCGGGAACCGGACCTGGCCGACGCCGGGGGCCGCCCGCAGATGGAAGTCGGCGCAGCGGGTGAGGTCCGCGTGGTGTACCCCGACGGCCCCCACGATGTCGAGGCGCTCTGGGTGACACCGGAGGGGGCTCTCGAACTCGTGTCCAAGGGCCTCTCGGGGTCGGTGATTCGTTACCGCGTGGCCCGCGAGGCGCTTACCAGCCGCGCTGCCGCCCGGGCGCAGATTGTGGATACGCTGCCCATCAAGCCGGAGCGAATCCTGGGCAGACTGGTGACGGGCGCGGCGATCTCGCCGGACGGCAAGCGGGTGGCGGTCCGGACGTACACGGAGATCTACTTTTTCCGCCGCACACCGGACGGCGGCTTGGAGCCGGAGGGCCCACCCTGTTGGCTCGGCACGCGGGAGCCCCAGGGCGAGGGGGTGGACTTCGTGGATGCCGGCACGCTGGTGTTGACCAGCGAGGCATACATGGGTTTGGACGGCGCCGTCCACCGAGTCCGATGCTGAGGCTCTGCATCATTGCCGTGGCCGGGGCGACCCGTACTAGCCCGGGGCGAGACAATCCGATAAGTTCCCGCCCGATTTTGTCCGGCTTCATCCTCGGCGAGGCCGCCTCTGGAACTTTCCCACTCCCACAACGTGCCAGTCTCCTGGCTGCGGGAGCACGCGTGTCCCGCCGTGAAATGGCGAACGGTCAGGGACATCCTGCCCCCGGAGGGCGCATCGGCGGCTGATCGCCAGGCGCTCCTGGCCGAACTTGCGGCGTCCAGGCAGATCGCGCAGATCCTGCGAAGGCAGAAGACCGATGGAACCTGGGGTGACAATATCCTGGGCGCCGACCTGGCTCGGGGACGGGTACTCCCGGGCGAGGGGACGATCGCGCAGTACCGCCGCCTGGTCGAACTGGGCGTGCCGCACGAGGAGCGCGCCTACCGCCTCTCCGAGCGGGTCTTCTTCAGGCTGCTGTCGCGCGACGAAGCCCCCGAGCTTCTCTACGAGTTCAAGGCCGCCGGCAAAGCCGATCCTCAAGCGGGCGCCTGGGTCCGCACCCAAATGCGAGAGGCAGCAACAGCGGCATTGGCCCACGGCGGCCTGGTGGACGACCCGCGCGTGCGTGGTGCGGCGCATCGGATTGTGTCCGACGTGTCCCAGTTCCTTCGGAGCGGACTGGCCGAGAAGCCGTTCGTTCGCAAGGGCAATCGCACGCTGTTACACCCCGAGGCGTACCCGCCGAGTCTCTGGTCGGTCAGTATGATCGCCTACATGCCGAGCCTGCAGCGCGAGCGAGCAGGATTCGTTGAGCGCCTCGCCTCGTACCTGGCGCAGCCGGCCAGTCAACGGGACGCCGTCGTCCAGGCGGGGCGGCGGTTCTTTCGGCCGGTGTTCGCGCTGATGGGCGATCCACTGCACGTAGACGCCGCCGGGCGCACGGATGACATTCCCTTCGCCCTTTACTGGATCGAACTCCTGGTGCGACTGGGGATGTTGCATACGTCGCCAACGGGGCTGCGCGCGCTCGGCCGGCTGCTCAAGGAATGCGACGAGCGGGGCGTTTGGAGTCCGAAGGTCCTTCGGTCCGTGCCCAAGAGCCGGTCGAACCTGGCGAGCTTCTGGTTCCCCTTGGAGCCGGACGGAAAAGTGCCCGAGCGTCGGCAGTCTGACGTCACGCTTCGGTTGGCGCTGATCGCCAAGCTGTCCGGCTGGCAGCTCGAGTACACCTGAGCCCTCCAGACGGCGCCGGAACTCCCCCGCAATCTCGAGTTGGTGGGTGGGTCAGAGCCCTGCCTGTCCGGTTCAGAATGGCCGTAGAAATGTGTGTGTCCGTTCCGATAGTAGTAGCAACTCATACTACTATTCGCTATCTTTGGGCCGTCCCACGATCCATCATTGCATAAGCTCACAAACTTTTGATCATGCCGTCCTTGGACCTGACACCGTTCGGCTTTACCCCAACGGAGAGTCAGGCATACCGCGTTCTTCTCGAGCGAGGCCCGCTGGGTGGGTACGCTCTTGCAAAGGCCCTCGGCATCGCCCGGGCAAACGCCTACCAGGCGCTCCACGGCTTGGAGGGAAAGGGTGCCGTTCGGCCGACGGGCGACGAGCCACGCCGCTACCGGCCGGTGGCGCCCGATGCGCTCTTCGCCCGGATCGTCAACCAGGAGTCTCGCGCGCTTGACGCGCTGGAGGCCTCGCTTAAGGAGGCTCCAGTGGAACGGTCCGCCGAGCTGCTTCGGCTCACCGGCCAACGAAGCGTCGAAGAACTCGTGCTGCGATCGGCCGTTCGCAGCAAGGATGCGGTCGAGTGCCTGGGGAGCGTGGCGTTTCTCGAGCGGCTGGCTCCGGCGTGGCACAAGCGAGCCGCAGATGGAGCGGACACGAGGCTGTGGGTGGTGGGTGATGGCGGCGACACGCTGCCGATTCGTCCATCCGCGAGACTCGACGCTGATCCATTGGTCTCAAGGTTCGGCGGAGTGCCGATCCTGTTTTGCTCCAGTTTGGTAGCGATCGCGGCGGTGATCCCGCGGCCCGGCGGCGATGTCCACGGCTACTGGGGTAACGACTCCCTGTTCCTGGGCTTGACCAGAGCTGCACTCCGATCGGCCACGCCTTGACGGGTTAACCCTTCTGCAAGCAAGTTCCACCGCAGCGATCAACCGATCGGTTGAACCACATGAGCACGAGCGTGCGTCGGGACTCCAGGGCCGCGATCCTTGCAGCCGCGCTAAATGATTTTGCCACGCACGGTTACGCTGGGGCGAGGATGGAGCGGATTGCCCGGCACGCCGGGGTCAACAAGCAATTGTTGTTCTACTATTTCAGGTCTAAGGCCGGGCTTCACCGGGCCCTGGTCGAGCGGCTGAGCGACGACCTTGACTCTCGACTCCGTGGCGCGTTCTCATCGGCGGGGCACGCGGCATCGAACCTGCGAAAGACCATTGGTTCGGTGTGCGAGACTCTGGCAACCACGCCGTACATGGTTCGGCTGTTGACGCAGGGCGAGCCTGCGTCCCTCGACGTACGAGCCGGGAACGCGGCATTCGTTGCGCTGCGGGAGCCGATCCGCCAGGTCGTGCGCGAGGGACAGGGGCTCGGTTTCTTCCGCGATGACGCCGACCCCGAACTCACCGCCGAGCACGCGCTCTGTGCCATCATCGGCTACCTGGCGCTCGGACTCGAGGAACGGCGCGGAGGGCCGAGCCGCGGCGCGTGGTGTGACAAGCTGGCGGACGCGCTCATCCGCTCGCTGGGATGGTAGGGAACCGCGCCCCAGGGCCGGATGGTCGGGCGGGGTTAGTGGTGGGCTTCGACCAGCTCCCCAGCCTCCCGCTCCAGCGGCGGCTGGTGCGCAGCGTTCTGGACCAGCGCGAGCCGCAATACCTCGCCGAGATCGCTCACCCCGTGCACCGTGATTGCCGCGCGCTCGACCTCGTTCAAGTCCTCGAGGTCCGCCAGATTCTCGTTCGGGAGGATGAGGGTGCCGATGCCGGCGCGGCAGGCGCCGAGCACTTTTTCTTTCACGCCGCCGATCGGGAGGACTCGTCCCGACAGGGTGATCTCTCCGGTCATTGCCACGTCATGGCGCACCGGAATGCCGGACAGGGCGCTCACCAGCGCGGTCGCCATCGTGACGCCGGCGGACGGCCCGTCTTTGGGAATCGCGCCGGCGGGAACGTGAATGTGCACATCGTGATCCCGAATCCGCTCCTCGGGAATCCCGAGGATCTCGGCGTGTGACATGGCGTACGTCAGCGCCGCGCGCGCCGATTCGCGCATCACGTCGCCCAGCTGGCCGGTGAGGACCAGGTCCCCTTTCCCCCGCATGATGGAGACCTCGACGAACATGATGTCTCCGCCAACGGGCGTGTAGTACATCCCGGTGGCGATCCCCACCTGGTCCGTCGCGGCGGCGCGCTCGGGATAGACGGTAGGCCGCCCGACGATCGAACGGACTTCTTCCGCTTCTACCACCATGCGCTCGAGCTCCCGCGCGGCAATGCGCCGCGCCACTTTGCGGGCCACCTTGCCGATTTCCCGTTCGAGTTGACGCACGCCCGCTTCCCGGGTGTAACCGGAGATCAGCGTCCGGATCGCGTCGTCGGCGAACACGAGCTGGTCGGGATCGAGCCCGGCTTCGTTCCGTTGACGCGGGATCAGGTAGGTGCGGGCGATCGCGAGCTTCTCGGCCTCCGTGTATCCGGAGAATTCCACCATTTCCATTCGGTCCAGCAGCGGGGCTGGGATCCCCTGGAGGAAGTTCGCGGTGGCGATGAACAGCACCTCGGAGAGGTCGAACGGCACGCCGAGGTAGTGGTCCGTGAAGCTGTCGTTCTGTGCCGGATCGAGCACTTCCAGCAGCGCCGCCGCCGGGTCCCCCTGGAATGAGACGCCCAGCTTATCCACTTCATCCAGCAGGAACACGGGGTTCTTGGCTCCGGCGCGCTTCATGCCGTCAATGATGCGTCCCGGCATGGCGCCCACGTACGTGCGGCGGTGGCCCCGGATGTCGGCCTCGTCTCGGGCGCCACCAAGCGAAATGCGGACGTACTTGCGACCCATGGCGCGCGCGATGGACTTGGCGATGGAGGTCTTGCCCACGCCGGGCGGTCCAACGAACAGCAGGATGGATCCCTTGGCTCGGCGGTCATCCTCGTTCCCCACGGCTTCCGCCGCGGGCGCACTCCCGCGGCGCTGCCGCAGCTGGCGCACCGCCAGGAACTCCAGCACGCGGTCCTTCACCTTGCGCAACCCGTAGTGGTCCTCGTCGAGGACCTTCGCGGCGTGGGCGACATCCAGGTCGTCCTCGCTGCGTTCGTTCCACGGCAGTTCCGCGATGGTCTCGAGATACGTCCGGATCACCTGAGCTTCCATGGATTCGCGGGACGTTCGCTCCAGACGACGCAGCTCGCGGTCGACCTCCTTGCGGGCCTCCGGGGGCAGCTGGAGCTTGGCCAGGCGCTCCTTGAGCTCGGCCAACTCGTCGCCTTCGGTGTCTTCGCCCAGCTCGCGTTGAATGGCCTTCAGCTGCTCGCGCAGCAGCATCTCGCGCTGCCGCTCTCCGAGTTCCTCCTGGACCTTCGACTTGATCTCCTCTTGCGCGTCGAGCATGGCCAGCTGCCGCTGCACGTGAAGCAGGACGCGTCGCATGCGTTCTTCCACGCCGAGGGTTTCGAGCAGCGACTGGCGTTCCGCCGGGGCGATCTCGACGTAGCCCGCCACCAGGTCCGCGAAGCGGCCCGGTTCGGTGACGCCGTCCAGGATCTGCTGGACCACGTCTTCCGGGAGGCCCGACTTGCGGCCCAGCTCGGCCGAGCGCTCGCGGAGTTCCTTGTCGAGGGCGAGGAATGCCGGATCGTTCGGCTCGGCCGGGGCCAGATCCCGCGCCTCCACGACCACCGCCTCGAGGTGTCCCTCGGCCTGCGCGTACTGCAACACGGTTCCGCGGTACTCGCCGTGCAGCAACAGTTGCACGCCACCAAGGCCGCGCTGCACCTGTCCGATGCGCGCGACCGTGCCCATGGCGTACAAACCGTCCGGTGTGACGGCCTCGGTGTTCTGCCGCTGGGAGACGGCGAAGATCAGACGGTCCTCGGTCCGCAGCGCCGCCTCGATGCCGCGCAGCGTGGCTGGACGTCCGGCGCCGATCGGCGCGGTGACGCCCGGGAACAAGACGACCTCGCGCAACGGAAGAACTGGGAGGCGCATTCGCCGGCCGGCGGACACGGTGACATCGGCCATGGTGCTCGAACTCCGAAGAAGGACCGCCGCCATGAAACATGGCTGCGGAGTGACGGCGGCGCACCTATCATGCCGAGTCCGGCGCCGGTTTCGCTGACTGAATGGCGCAACGAGGCGCCAGGCGGCACCTCGGCCCACCCACCGGCGCGCCAAAACGGCAGGCGGGGTGTTTTCCTGTGTCTTACCCGGCTCTGGGGGCGATGTTCAGCAGGGCGCGAAGCTCGGAATCCGTGAGTTGCTCGAGCAGCCCCGCGCGGGTCGTGACCTCGCGCGGCGCTTCTGCCCGGTCGGACTCGCAACTGAAGCGCACGATATCAGCGGGCTCCGGAAACTGCCCGCCGTCGCGGGGGCGTGGGGGCACGATGCCGGAGGTGCGTCCGACTCGCTCGACGCCCCACCGGCGCCCTGCGTCGTCGGTAACCCAGCGTTTCAGAACTCCCTCCGGCCAAGGGAATGTGGTTGCCACGCTTTTCAGGCAACGTTAATCTACGCCCGGACCCCCCGCGTCGCTACATGAACGAGCAGCATAAGAGCGCTCTGGCCGAGCGGCTTGGCAACGCGCTCAAGGACAGTTACGTCCTCGAGGGAGAGCTCGGCCGTGGCGGCATGGGCGTGGTCTTCAGCGCGCGGGATCTCAAGCTGAAGCGTCGGGTGGCCATCAAAGTGTTGCCGCCCGATCTCGCCTACCGCGAGGAAATTCGCACTCGCTTCGTTCGGGAAGCCGAGACCGCGGCGCGGTTGTCGCACCCGCACATTGTTCCGATCCACGCCGTCGGGGAGGCCGACGGACTGGTCTACTTCGTCATGGGCTACGTGGACGGCGAATCCCTCGCCGCCCGCCTCCGGCGCCGGGAGCGTCTCCCACCCGAAGAAGTCCGGCGAATCACCAAGGAAGCAGCCGACGCGCTGGGCATGGCGCACGCCATGGGCGTGATTCACCGGGACGTGAAGCCGGACAATATCCTGCTCGAGGGTACGCGCCGACGGGTGGTGGTTACGGACTTCGGAATCGCCAAGGCCCTCTCCGAGGGTGGTGCCGGGACCCTGACCGGAACCGGGGTCGTGATTGGCACGCCCACCTACATGAGTCCCGAGCAGGCGGCGGGGGAGCGCGAGATAGACGCGCGGTCGGACATCTATTCGCTGGGGCTCGTCGCGTATGAAATGCTCACCGGGGATCCGCCGTTTCACGCGGCGACAGTTCCCGGGCTCTTGATGAAGCAAATCAGCGAGCCCGCGCGCGAGGTTCGGGATCTTCGCCCCGACTGCCCGGAGGATCTGGCCGCCACGATCATGCGATGTCTCGAGAAGAACCCGGACGATCGCTGGCCGACCGCCGA
Source organism: uncultured Gemmatimonadaceae bacterium (assembly GCA_964627675.1). Lineage (GTDB taxonomy): Bacteria > Gemmatimonadota > Gemmatimonadetes > Gemmatimonadales > GWC2-71-9 > JACQHC01. The sequence continues at coordinate 2,647 of CAZVKD010000004.1, read as the reverse complement.
TTCGTTGCGCCGGGCGCTGGAGAGTCGCGTGTCGGTGCCGTACCGGCGTACCACGGCGCGCGGGGCTTACCGGGGCCGATCGTCGGTGCCGCCCGAGCGACCCGCCGCTCCCCCTCGCGAAGCCCGGCGGGAACCGGTTGCCGTCGCCGGGCCACGCCCGCGCGGCACGGTATCGCGCCGCGCCGCCCGCAGTCCGGGGGAAGCGGCCGAAGGTGGGGAGCCCAAGCTCGTCCGCAAGTTTCGCTCGCACTTGGCGTCCTATGTCTCGGTGAACGGCGGCCTGCTGCTGCTCAACGTGGTGACCGGGATTGACTCTCCCTGGTTTCTGATCCCGGCCATCATGTGGGGAATCGGACTCGCGTCGGACTACGGCCGGCTGTGGAGCGCGGGATACAGTTGGAGGGACGTGGTGCACCGACCGCCGGCTAAGGATGCGGTGCCGGTAGCCCCACCCCCGGGCGCAGGCCCGCTTGGACTCCCGGCGCCGGCCGAGCCCGACACGGGCGAATACGGGCGCCTCGGGCCTCAGGTTCAACAAATGCGGGCAGATCGGGCGGCCATCTCTCGCATCCTGGAGCGCCTCCCGCCCGCTGAACGCAACATGCTGCCGGACGTGCAGCCCACCGTCGATGCGCTCATGAGCCGGGCCCTGGAGCTGGCGCGCACGCTGAGCGCGCTCGACAGTGGCATTGATCACGCGGCGTTCGCGAGGCTCGACCAGAGGATTCGCGAGCTCGAAGCTCGGGACGGGGACCCGGAGCGAGATCGGCTGATGGATCTTCTGCGGCGCCAACGGGAGGCGCTCGGTGAACTGACCCAGCGTCGCGGCCAGGTCGAGGCGCAGTTCGAGTCGTGCGTGCTGGCGATCCAAAACCTGCGGTTCGATCTCCTGCGCTTGCGCTCGGCCGGTGTCGCGTCGGGGCTCAATGAATTCACCAGCGCAACCCAGCAGGTCAAGGCGCTCTCCCACGATATTGACGCCGCGATCTCGGCGGCCGGGGAAATCCGCGAGTTGTTCGGTCGGGTGGGGCGGGCTATCGAAACTCGGTGAGCCCCCGGGTGGGGCAGGGGCTCCCCTTAGAACCGGCTGATGTCGCGGATGGCGGTGGCGACGTCACCGGCCTGCGGTAGAATCACGTCCTCCAGCTCGGGCGCATAGGCCACGAACGTATCCGTCGAGGCCACGCGTCTCACCGGCGCGTCGAGCCAGACGAAGAACTCATCGGCGATCCGGGCGGCGATCTCCGCCCCGTATCCCCACGAGAGCCCATCCTCGTACGCCACGATGACCCTGTTCGTCTTCTGCACCGAGGCGCCGATCGCGTGCCAGTCCACGGGGTTCAGCGTCCGGAGGTCAATCACCTCGACGCTGATCCCGTCCTGCTCATGAATCTGTTGCGCCGCGACGAGCGCGCGCTGCGTGACGGCGCCGTAGGTCACGACGGTCACGTCCGATCCCTGGCGCACGACCTTCGCCTTGCCGAACGGGATCATGAAGTTCGGCCCGGGATACGGCGCCTTGTTGTAGGTCTGGCGGTAGAGGTGCTTGTGCTCGAGGAACAGCACCGGATCGTCGCACCGGATCGCCGTGCGAAGCAAGCCGTTGGCGTCGAGCGCGGTGGAGGGACATACCACGCGCAGCCCCGGCACGCTGGTGAACACCGACGCGCCGGTCTGCGAATGGTACACGGCGCCTCCCTTGAGATAACCGCCGTAGGTCGTTCGGACGACGACGGGAGCGCTGAAGGCGTTATTGCTGCGCCAGCGGAGCACCGCGAGCTCGTTGCGCAGCTGCATGTACGCTGGCCAGATGTAGTCGAAGAACTGGATCTCGACCACCGGCTTGAGGCCCCGCGTGGCGAGGCCGATCGCCCGGCCGATGATGTTTGCCTCGGCCAGCGGCGAGTTGTAGACCCGCTCGCTGCCGAATCGGCGCTGCAACCCCCAGGTCACCTTGAACACGCCGCCCTTGCCCTTGACCCGGTCCAGGTGCTGCTCGCGTGAGGCGTCGGCCACATCCTCTCCGAACACCAGGATCCGTGGATCCCGCGTCATTTCGTCCCGCAAGCACGCGTTGAGCAGGTCCACCATCGTGGTGGGCTCGCCGCTGAACTGCGGATCGTCCTCCGTGTCGAACGGCTCGCCCGTCGGATCCACGTCGGGGGAATAGACGAACAGCGGCACGGTCTCCGGCGGCGCTTGCGGCGAAGCCAGGGCCACTTCCGTCGCCAGTTCCACCTCGTCCTCGACCGACTGGCCAATGCGGTCCAGCTCCTCGGTCGTGGCCAGTCCCTCCGCCAGCAGCCTGGCCGGATACGTCGTGAGGGGGTCCCGTGCGGCCTCGGCCTCGCGCTCTTCGGGCGACTTGTACAGGACCTCGTCGTCCGAAAGCGAGTGCGAATACGGTCGAATGACCGACGCATGGACGAGCGCCGGGCCCTTGCGCGAGCGGCAGTAGGCGATGGCGCGGGCGAGCGCATCGTACGACGCCAGCGGGTCGCACCCGTCCACGGTCTCTATCAAGAGATCGGGAAAGCCGCGGACCAGCTTGGACACCGAGCCGCCCGCGGTCTGGACCTCGATGGGCACTGAGATGGCGTAGCCGTTGTCCTCGATCAAGAACAGAATCGGGAGCTTGAGGTTGGAG
>CAZVKD010000003.1:30745-32420 GCA_964627675.1 uncultured Gemmatimonadaceae bacterium | reverse complement strand
AGAACTTCAGGCGCAGCTGAATCCCGGCTGGCCGGTGGAAGACCCCGCCAGCCAGGTGGTCACACCGGACCCCTGGCACCCCGGAGAGTTCCTGATCCAACAGGTCGAGGGCAACTGGATCCAGCGGGCCCCGTACTTCGAGTCGGTGGCGGTCACGGGCGAGGGGGTGTTCGATGCCCTGAGGGCCATCGCCAAATTGGTTCTCAAGACGTTGAGCTGAGATGTCTTCCGCACCCGGAGCCGCTTCGCCCTCCCCTCCGGCCACCGTGTGGACGCCGCCGAACATCCTCACCGTCGCCCGGATCGCCCTGTCGCCGGTCATCGCGCTCCTGCCGTTCATTGCGGGCTACATCCCCAAGTTGATCGCGTTTGTGGTCTTCCTGGCCGCCGCCATCAGCGATATCTACGACGGCCGCCTCGCCCGCGAGCGCCAGCAGATCACCGACCTCGGAAAGATGCTCGATCCACTGGCGGACAAGCTGCTCCTGTTTGCCACGCTCGTCCCGATCTACTGGATCACGCACTACCGCATGGTGCAGTACGAGATTCCTTGGTGGGGCAGCGTGCCGCTGTGGGTGGCCTTGCTGTTGATCGGGCGGGAACTGGTCATGATCGTGTTGCGACAGGTGGCCCGGCGGCGCGGGGTGGTCATCGCCGCGGCCGGCGCGGGCAAGCTTAAGACGATCGTGCAGGACGTGTTCATCGGCGCCACGATCGGGTGGTTTGCCTGGAAGGACATGCGGGCTACCTTCGGCTGGGAGCAGGGCTGGTTCGGCGAATTCTGGGAGCGCTTCCACGGCCTGGTCGTGGCGAGCACGCTGGGTATCGCGGTGCTGCTCACGGTCTACTCGCTGGCCGTTTACCTCTACCGGTACCGACGCCTGTTACGCCAATCACCACCTCCGCAACCGCAACCGGCCGGTGGGGATGGAGGTTGAGCTTCTGACGATCGGCACCGAGCTGTTGCTCGGCTTCACGATCGACACCAACGCCTCCGATATCGCTCGCGCCCTGGCCTCGGTCGGGGCGCGAGTCGTTAGAACGACGACGGTGGGCGACGACGAGGCGGCCATCGGCAACGCCCTGCGCGAAGCGCTGGTGCGCACGGGATTCGTCATCGCGACGGGCGGACTCGGCCCCACGCGGGACGACGTGACCAAGCGGGCCGTCGCGCGATTGTTCGAGGCGCCGCTCGAGATTGACGAGGGTTACCTCGAGCTGCTGCGCCAGCGGTTCGCGTCGCTGGGCCGAGGGCCGATGCCCGCGGCCAATCGTTCCCAGGCGGAAGTGCCGCGTGGCGCCGCGGTCCTGAAGAATCGGTGGGGGACGGCCCCGGGGCTATGGCTCGACGGTCCGCTCGGCACCGTGGTGCTGCTGCCCGGCGTGCCACGCGAGATGCGTGCCCTGACCGAGCATGAAGTGATGCCCCGTCTTCGCGAGCGCATGCGACAGCGCGGCGCGGCCGACATCGTAACCCGCACGCGGACGCTGCGCACGACCGGGATCTCGGAGTCGGCCCTGGCCGATCGGATCGGCAACCTCGAGGATCAACTCCCGCCGGCACGCCTGGCCTACCTGCCCGGACTGGAGGGCGTTGATCTGCGGCTGAGCGTCGGGGGCCTCGCGGCGGCGGCCGCCGACGAAGCGCTCGATCGAGGCGCCGAGCTGCTTCGAC
>CAZVKD010000003.1:16237-30735 GCA_964627675.1 uncultured Gemmatimonadaceae bacterium | reverse complement strand
GCAGACCTCGCGGCGATTGTGCTCGAGCTGCTGCGCCACCGACACCTCTCGCTCGCCGTGGCGGAGTCCTGCACCGGGGGCCTGCTCGGCGGGCGGCTCACCGCCGTGCCGGGCGCATCGGACGTCTTCGTGGGGGGCATCGTTGCCTATACCGACGCCATCAAGACCGCGATGCTCGGCGTGCCCGCCGAGGTCATGGCGAGCCATGGCGCCGTGAGCGAAGAGACGGTTCGCGCCATGATGCGCGGTGCCAGGGCGCGGCTCGACGCCCGAGCCGGCATTGCGATCACTGGCATTGCCGGGCCCTCGGGAGGGACGCCCGAGAAGCCGATCGGAACCGTCTGGATCGCGGCGGCAATCGACAGTCAGGAACGAGCGGTCGAGCGGCGGTTTCCGGGTGATCGAGAGAGCGTGAGGCGGAGGAGTGCGCAGGCGGGCCTGGATCTGCTCCGGCTGCTGGTCCTGGGATTCCAGGGCGGCTAGGACGGCCGGGACTCTGGGGCGTGATGGGACAGACGGGCCTCCCCCCCGACGCCTCGTCACCGCGCCCCTGTGGCCGCGCCCCCCGAGTCCCTCGGTGCTCATCCCGTCGTCGCTCGGGCTCGCCTTGGCTGGCGCCTGCCGCCGGGCTCTGTCGGCCTCGCCCCCCCACCCAGTTGGGCTGCCATCGGGGCAGTCGAAACAGGTACATTCCCTGCCTTGTCAGGGATAGATATGGCCAAGCACAAAGCACATAGCGCACATCAGAAGGCGGAGCGATCTCATCCGGTGGAAGGGGCGGCCGGCGCGGCCGAGGCGCCAGCCACCTCGGAGCCGGACGGTACGGTGCCGGTGGAGCCGGTGTCGGTGGAGCGGGAGAGCGACGTCGGGACGGCGGAGAGCGGTCCGAATCAAGTGGCGGTCGGGCCGCCGGGGGAGGGCGCCTCCGCCGCGCTTGCGGAGCCGCCAGAAAGCGCGCTCCGTCGGGTCCAGGACGAATTAGCCGACTTGAAAGACCGCCACCTCAGGCTGCATGCCGACTTCGACAACTACAAGAAGCGCATGCAGCGCGAGCGGGAGGATCTGTCGTGGCGCGCGCAGGCGCAGGTTGTGGCCGGGATTCTCGACGTGCTGGACGATCTCGCGCGCGTGGCGCACCTCGATCCTGGGCGGATCTCGGGCAGGGATGTGCTGGCTGGCGTGGAACTGGTCGAGCGCAAGCTGTTGAGATGGCTGGACACGGCGGGGCTCGAGCGCTTGGGAGAGGTCGGGGCCGCATTCGATCCCAACCTGCATGAGGCGGTGACGATGGTTCCCGCCCCCGTCCCCGAACAGGACCACACGGTGGCGCAGGTGCTTCAGGCGGGATACCGATTCGCCGGCGCGCTGCTCCGCCCGGCGCGCGTGAGCGTCTACGTGTGGCACCAGCCCTCCGGGGATGGGGGAGAGGCCGCCTGAGGATGGCCGCCGCCAAGGACTACTACCAAACCCTGGGCGTGGGCTCGCAGGCCAGTACGGAGGAGATCAAGAAGGCCTACCGTCGTCTGGCCAAGAAGTACCATCCCGACGCTAGCCCCGGCAATCACGCCGCCGCCGAGAGGTTCAAGGAGATCTCGGAGGCGTACTCGGTCCTTTCCGACCCGGACAAGCGGAAGCAGTACGACCTGATGCGGAAGTACGGTGCCTTCGGGGGCGCCATGGGCGGAGCGGGTCGGGCGGGATTCCGCCCGCGGCCGGGCGCGGGATCAACAGCCGGTGGCGCGGGGCCGGACTTCGACGCCGGGCCGCTCGGCGGATTCGGTGGTCTTGGCGGGCTGGGCGATCTGTTCAACTCGATCTTCGGTCGGGGGCGACGTGAATCGGTCGAGCCGATAGAGCTCACCGTTGCGGTTCCATTCCGCACGGCCGCGCTCGGCGGGCAGGTGTCCGTTACCGTTCCGGTCTTCGAGTCCTGTCCCACGTGCGGAGGGTCCGGTGCTGCGCCCGGCACCAGCGTGACCACCTGCCGGGAGTGCAATGGGCGCGGAACTGTGAGCTTCGGCCAGGGAGGGTTCGCGGTCAGCCGGCCGTGTCCGGCATGTCGCGGCCGCGGGCGAGTCGCTGCGACGCCGTGTCGCACGTGTCGGGGTCAGGGCGAAGTGGGCGTGTCCAAGCAGATCAGGGTCCAGGTGCCCGTCGGAACGGAGGATGGGCAAAAGGTGCGACTCCGTGGCCAGGGGCAGCGACACCCGGGCGGTGGACAGGCGGGAGACGTGATCGTCACGTTCGCCGTGGAACCGGACCGCTTCTTCCGTCGCGAGGGTCTCGACATTCACTGCACGGTCCCGATCAACCTGGCGCAGGCGGTGCTGGGCACCAAGCTGAAGGTGCGCACGCTCGATGGGCGGCGCATGGTGCTCAAGGTCCCGCCGGGCACGAGTCCGGGGAAGAAGTTCCGGATCCGTGGTCACGGCATCGAGAAGAACGGCACCCGCGGCGATCAGATCGTGGAAGTGTCGGTGACCCTTCCGGAACGCATGACGCCGGAACAGGAGCGGCTCTTCCGGCAGTTCGCCGAGGCCGCCGGGCTCAAGCACTGACGCTAGCGCGCCGTGGGAACCGAGTCGGGGCGACTGCCTCGCGCGGCGTCCGCTCTGATCTCGCCGAAGTGATCCACGGTGAAGCTGGCGTAGGGGCCCGGGACGGACCAGCGCACGACCTCGCCCGTGGTATTGGCGAGGTTGTACACGATGAACGTCCCGTCGCTGGGTACGCCCGCGATGACGTGGATCCTCCCGTTGGCGTCCACTGACAGATCCGTTACAAACGCCGTCTCCAGCCACGGCCAATCAATGCGCCAGCGCACGTTCCCGAACTCGTTGTACAGGGTAATGTGTCGGTCCGGGAGCGCGTGAAGCACGCCGCCACCGGCGGAGGCGAGCAGGCCGGACTTGGGGCCGGCCGGAAACTCGACGAACGTCGTGGCGGAGTCGCGGTCGAGAGCGAGGAGGCGGCTTGACGTTTCGATGATCAGGCGTCCATCAGGCAACACGGCGAACTGATGCGGCACGGCGTTCCAGCGACGCAAGTCGTAGCGCCGCTGGACTCGGCCGTCCAGCGAGAGGACCACGACGGACGGGCGGCCCTGATCCACATCCGACACGAACCAGCGGTCGCCGAAGAGTTCGACCTGGTGTGGGCTTACCAGGGCTCCCAGGCCCAACGTGTCCACGGCGCCGGTCCGCCGATCGGTCACCTCGATGCCGGCGAGACCCCCGCGCGTCACCGCCAGCAGGGTGTCGCCCGCCGGAGCGATGGCACGGCCGTCGGCGAAAATCGGGTGAGCCGGGGGCTGAACGTCGCAGGATACAACGAGGAGGGACAGGCCGGCCAGCGAACAGCCGGCCCTCACGCGATGCCGAGTCACGCCGGCTCCGGCCACGGGAAGCTCAGCAGCCGGTGCGCCGGCCCGAGCAAGTCATCGAAGGCGTCGAACAGCACTTCGATCATGTCGGCCAACGCCTCGAGGGCGCCCAGTTGTGCTTCCGTGAGCGCGTTGCCGTTCACGTCGGTGAACACGGGATCCTGAGACGTCCCCGAGATATTGATCACGGCCCGACCGTTGTGCGTGATCGTGCCCGTGATGCCCTGCGGTGTCTCCATCACTTGGACCGCCGTGGTATTCCCGCCGTCCTGGATGGTGAGCGTGATGGTCGAACCTGATCCCGTTGCCGTGGCGTCGAGCGACAGGCTGACGTCATTCTCCGGAACGGCGAGCCGGTAGTTCACCGCGATCGTCGGTCCGGCGGAGATCCGCTGGGTCAGCTCGAACTCGACGTCCGTTTCCCCGTCGGAGACGACCCCGTCGGCGCTGAAGCTAATGCTGGACGTGGTGAACGACGCGCTGGCCTGATAGTCGAGGAGCGTCGCGTTGGCGATGACGACAACGAGCTTCAGCGCGGCGGCCGCAGGCGTGGATTCGTCGGTGAGGTCCAGATGGCCCACGGGCGCGAGCGGTTGTTTGACGGCCCGCTGCACCGGGTCCACGTCGTACAGAATGAACCGCACGCCGTTGCCGGGCGCGCCGGTCTGGGCACTGACCTCGTACCGGCCCATCGCGACGTTGTACGTGAACGTCTTGCCGAGGAGATCCGCCGGGAAAATCGGAGCGGCTGGGGCTTCAGGTACCAGGACGGGGGCGGCCCCGGTTCGCTCTCCGGCCCAGGTGGCGAAGGGCGCGCGCGGGTACAGCGCCTCGGCCAGGGCGGCTACGGTTCCGGACGGCGCCGTGAGGGCGATCTTCCGGCCCATCACGTCCAGCGTTTGGAACGCCGGACTCCGCTGCAGGGCGCCCACGACCGACGCCGCGGCCTGGCTGGTAACCAGGGGATCGAACCCGCTCTCAGCGCCCTCGCAAGCAGGCAGCAGGGCGACAGAGACAACGAGAAGCTGGCGAATCCGGCACCGGGGCATCGTGCTCTCATCGGGTAGTGGCCGGACGAAATGTAAAGGGCAGGCGAGCGCGGCGGAGGTTTGACCTTGTCGAGCCGTCAGCACCCCTGCACCTTCGCCGCCCAGCAACACGCTGGCGCCCCCGCGGCGCGCCGACTATTCTGCCGCCCATGTCCGCGCCCGGCGATCTTGCCCTGTCTCGAGCCGATCTCGACCCTGACCCCATTCGACAGTTCCGGCGCTGGTACGATGAATGGCAAATGGAAAACCCCATCGAACCGGGGGCCATGGCGCTGGCGACCGTGGCGCCGGACGGACAGCCCTCCGCCCGGACCGTGTTGTTGAAGGACGTGTCCCGGGAAGGCTTCGTGTTCTACACCAACTACGAGAGCCGAAAATCGAAGGAGCTGTCCGCCAACCCGCGGGCGGCGCTGGTGTTCTACTGGCCGCAGCTGTTGCGGCAGGTCTGTGTGACGGGCCGCGCGTCCCGGATCGGGGCGGAGCAGTCGAGCGCGTACTTCGCCACGCGGCCGCGGGGGAGTCAGATCGGCGCCTGGGCCTCGCGGCAGAGCGAGGTCGTGGAGAGTCGCGCGGCCCTGGAACGTCGGGTCGCCGAAATCGAACGGCGCTTCGGCGGTCGCGAGGTGCCGTGCCCGCCGTTTTGGGGCGGGTTTCGGCTCGCGCCGGAGACCATCGAGTTCTGGCAGGGTCGGTTGGATCGGCTGCACGACCGATTTCGCTACCGGCGCGAGGGGCACGGCTGGGTCATCGAGCGGCTGTTTCCCTGACCGCGCGGCGTTCGTGATGGGCCGGTGTCTCGGTGTGCCGACCGCCTGCGCGCAGGAGATACCTCCCGACGACTGACTTACCCGTGGGTGAGCGATGCCACGTTTCGCACCGAGCTGCGGCGTGTCCGGCCAACTATGTGGGCCGAATCAGCCCGCGGCCGGTGCTCTTCATCAACACCGAGAGCGACGCGCTGTTTCCCCCGGCGACCAGCATCCGTCCGTTTCAGCGGCTTGCCGGGCCCCCCGTCCGGATTCGTTGGACCGAGGGGCCCCACGGATTCCTGTCCCCCGAAGACCATTCGGCGGTTCTGGAGTGGCTCCGGGCCCTCCCGAGGTAGCTGCGCCGGCAAACGGCGCGTGCGGTTCTCGTGCGGCGGGGTACATTTCATCAACCTTATGTTTGGACACCGCCATGAGGACGCTCTCGATTCGATTCGTCGTCTTCCTGACCGCCCTGATCGCCGTGGGCAGCCTGCCCACCGCGGCACAGGAGGCCTACAAGCACCCCCCCGAGATCGTGCGCCGCATTCTCGACGCCCCGAGGCCGCCCGCGCTCATCCCGTCGCCCGACGGTCGGGCCGTCTTGCTCGCCGAACCGACGGGCATGCCCACCGTGGCGGACATGGCGCAGCCGTTGCTCCGGCTTGCCGGGTTACGCATCAATCCCCGGACGAACGGTCCATACGGCGTTTCGGGATTCCAGGGGATCACGCTGCGCGACGTGGCCACGGGCCAGGAGCGCCGCATCACGGTGCCCGGCGCGGCGCGTCTCGGCGGTCCTCTGTGGTCTCCCGACGCCAAGCGGATCGCGTTTACCCACGTCGCCGACACCGGCGTGGAGTTGTGGGTGGCCGATGCCGCCACCGGGGAATCCAGGAGGGTAGCGGCAGGTCTCAACGCCACGACGCCCGGCGGGCCGTGCGCCTGGCTGCCCCGATCCGACGCGATGCTGTGCCGCATGGTGCCGGCGGGACGGGGCGCGCCGCCGGAGGAGCCCCGAGTGCCCATCGGCCCGATCGTGCAGCGCACCTCCGGCCGGCCGGCGCCCGTGCGGACGTTCCAGGACCTGCTGGAATCGCCCCATGACCAGGCCCTGTTCGTCTATTATGCCACTGCCCAGCTCGCTTTGATTGACCTGGCTGGCGGAACACCGCGTCCCATCGGCCGCCCCGCGATCTTCACACAATCCGCCCCGGCGCCCGGTGGCGAGCTGGTACTGGTGAGCCGCGTCGAGCGGCCCTACTCATATCAGGTGACGATCGAGGACTTCCCGCAGGAAGTCGAGGTGTGGTCGCTGACCGGTGAGAAGGTCGCTACCATCGCGTCCATCCCGCTGGCCGAAGACGCTCCGATGGACGGCGTGCGGCCGGGGCCGCGCGCTTTCACCTGGGTGCCGGGGAGGCCGGCCACGCTGATGTATGTCGAGGCCTTGGACGGCGGTGACAATCGCCGACCCGCGACTGAGCGGGATCGCGTGCTGTTGCTGGACGCGCCGTTCACGCAGCCGCGCGAGCTGACCCGGTTCGCGTTCCGGTTCCAGGGTGGTGGGTTCGGCGGCGGCGGCCCGGCGTTCGGCAGGAACGGCCTAGTGCTGCTGACGGAGTCCGACCGTCGCACCCGGCAGACGCGCACCTGGAGGCTCACGCTGGATCAGCCCGGCGCCGGCCGCCACCTCGTGTGGGATCGCTCATCGGAGGATCGCTACGGTGATCCCGGCACGCCCGTGCGCACGCGCGACGCGGCCGGGTTCTCGGTGTTGCGCCAGTCCGCCGACGGTAAGTGGATCTACTTGGACGGGGCCGGGGCGTCGCCACAGGGGGAGCGGCCCTTCCTCGATCGCATGAATCTCGACACCCGCGCGACGGAGCGGCTGTGGCAGTCCGGCCCGGAGGTGTACGAGACGGTATCGGCGGTGTTGGATGACGCGGCGCGGGTCGTGATCACTCGGCGCGAAAGCCGCACCGAGCCGCCCAACTACTTCCAGCGCGACCTGAGATCACGTCGAGAGACGCAGATCACGCAGCTCGCCAACCCCGCGCCCGCGCTTTCCAACGTTCGCCGCGAACTGATCACCTATGCCCGGGCGGACGGGGTGAAGCTGTCGGGCACGCTGTACTACCCCACCGACTACCAGGAGGGCCGGCGCGTGCCGGTGGTTCTCTGGGTGTACCCGCGCGAGTTCGCTTCGGCGGACGCGGCCAGCCAGGTGGTGGGAAGTCCCAACCGCTTCGTGCTGCCGACGGGAGCGTCGCATCTGTTCCTGCTCACGCAAGGGTACGCCGTGCTCGACAACCCCACGCTGCCGGTGGTCGGCGGGGACTCGGCGAACAACACGTACGTGGAGCAGACCATCGCCGGCGCCAAGGCGGCGATTGACTACCTCATGAGCCGCGGCATCGCCGACGGGAACTTCGGCGTGGGCGGCCACAGCTACGGCGCCTTCACGACCGCCAACCTGCTGGCCCACTCCGATCTGTTCAAGGCAGGCGTGGCGCGGAGCGGCGCGTACAACCGCACGCTCACGCCGTTCGGCTTCCAGAACGAGCAGCGGTCGTTCTGGGAGGCGCCGGACGTCTATCTGCGCATGATGCCGTTTGCCTACGCCAACAAGATCAACGAGCCGATTCTGCTGATCCACGGCATGAACGACAACAACAGCGGCACGTTTCCGATTCAGACGGAGCGCATGTACATGGCTCTCAAGGGACACGGCGCCACCGTCGAATACGTGCAGCTGCCCTTCGAGGCGCACGGCTACGCGGCCCGGGAGAACGTGATGGACGTGGTGGCCCGGATGATCGAGTGGTACGACCGCTACGTGAAGGAGCGGGCGGCCGCATCGTCGGACTAAGGCCGGCGGGGAAGATCAGGGACGAGCGGTGGCGATGAGCGACGATCAGGACTATCTGAGAGGTCGTTTGCGATCGTCGCCGATCGTCCCTTGACCTTTCCCATCGCCCAGGTTCCTGCGCAATGCCAGCCTCCCCCAGCCGCCCCGCCACCCACGCGCATTGGTCGTTCAGGCTCGACGCCGAGTTCGGCCATCGTGATATCACGCCGGAGTTGCGGCGACTGGTGGCCGATTCCGGGGTGCGGGACGGGCTCGCCGTGGTGTGGCTCGCCGGAACCACGGGCGGGGTAACGACCATGGAGTACGAGACCGGGGCGCTGGAGGATCTCCGACGCGCGGTGGAGACGCTGGCGCCCGCAGGCGCGGGGTACGCCCACGATCGGCGGCAGGGAGACGACAACGGCTTTGCCCACGTGCGCTCGGCGCTGGTGAAGACCGACGTCGCCATCCCGGTCCTGAGCGGCGAACTCCAACTCGGCACGTGGCAGCAGGTCGTGGTGTTCAACTTCGACAGCCGGCCGCGGGACCGGGCGGTGATCGCCATGGTGATCGCGGCGTGAAGTGGAAGTCGTTCGGATCCTCCGGGCTCAAGGTCACCGAGCTCTGCCTGGGAACCATGACACTCGCCGGACAGGCGGACGCCGAGACCAGCTTCGCCATTCTGGACGCGGCCTGGGACGGCGGGATTCGTTTCTTCGACACGGCCGACGTGTATCCCGTACCGATGCGACTGGAGACGTACGGCGACTCCGAATCACTGCTCGGCCGCTGGCTCGCGCGACGAAAACGCCGCAACGATGTGGTGCTGGCCACCAAGGCCTACTTCGCCGCTGGTCCGCTCCCCATTCACCGCGGTAATTCCCGGCTGCATCTGGTGCGCTCGTGCGAGGGGTCCCTCAGGCGGCTGCGCACCGATCGGATTGATCTGTTCGTGTGTCACGGGTGGGATCCAACGGTCCCCGTGGAGGAGACGTTACGGGTCCTCGAGCAGTTGCGGCAGGACGGGAAGATCGTCTATGCCGGCCTCTCCAATGCGCGGGCCCACGAAGTGGCGGAGGCCGCGCTCGCGGCCGAGCGTTTGGGCGTGCGGGGGTTCCAGGGACTGCAACCCCGTTACAGTGTGATCCAGCGCGAGGCCGAGGAATCGCTGTTTCCGATGGCCAGTCGCTTGGGGCTTGGCGTCATGGTCTACAATCCCATCGCGGGCGGCATTCTGTCGGGCAAGCACCGGCCGGGTCGGGCGCCGGCCAAGGGCACGCGGTTCGCCATGCCGGGTATCGGAGAGGTGTATCGCAAGCGATACTGGGACCAGCGGGTGTTGACGGAGGCCGCGGCGCTCAAGCGGGACGCGGAAGCGATGGGGTGGTCGCCCGTCACGGCCGCCGTCGCCTGGGTGCTCCGGAATCCGGTGGTGTCGTCGGCCATCATCGGGGTGAGCAGGCCGTCCCAACTCGCCCCGCACCTGCGCGCCACGGAGCACACGCTGCCCGAGGCGCTGGTGGCGCGGCTGGACCGGGTGTGGTTCGGCCTGCCACGGCGGCCGCCGGACCTGGACACGCCGCGGATTGCGGACTTCTACGGAGCCTAACGCTCGATCTTCTTGATCACGACCGCTGGGCGGCCGATCACGGCATTGGCCAGGAAGCCGGTGAGCGCCACGATCATCCACGCCGTAACGGCCGACCCCAGGCCGGCGATGTGGAAGCCGTCCATGAGGCGCGCCACCAGCAGCAGCATGGCGCCGTTGACGATCAACAGAAAGCACCCGAGCGAGACGATCGTGAGCGGGAGCGTGATGAGGACGACGAGCGGTCGGACGACCGCGTTGACCAGCCCGAGCAGGACCGCGGCGATCCACAGGGACGCGGGTCCGTCGAAGCGGATCCCGTCGAGCAGCGCGTCCGCTGCGAGGAGCCCGAGCCCTCCGACGAACACGCGCGAAAGGAACTCGACCATGTGCCCGAACGTTTGGGTCAAGGCATAACCGCGTCAAGGTCGCCATGGCCGAACCGGTCATCGAGCTTCGGGAAGCGATCTACCGCGTTGACGGTCGTGCGATCCTCGGCCCGGTGACGCTGTCGGTGGCGGCCGGCGAGGTCCTCGTCCTCGTGGGCCGCAGCGGCTCGGGCAAGACCACCGCTCTGCGGCTGATCAACGGGCTGATCCTGCCGGCCGCCGGCGAAGTACGGGTGGAAGGGCGGAGCACTCGCGAGTGGGATCGCGTGCGGCTGCGGCGCCGAGTGGGCTATGTCATTCAGGACGTCGGGTTGTTTCCTCACATGACGGTGGAGCGGAACGTGGGATTGGTGCCGCGGCTGGAGCGCTGGCCTCCGTCGCGCACCCGAGCCCGCGTGGAGGAACTCCTGGCGCTCGTGGGGCTGCCGCACGAGCAGTTCGGCCGCCGGCTGCCGCACCAGCTCTCCGGTGGGCAACGACAGCGGGTGGGGGTGGCGAGGGCGCTGGCGGCTGATCCGCCGATTCTTCTGTGCGATGAGCCCTTCGGCTCGGTTGATTCCATCGCGCGCGCCGAACTTCAGGCCGAGTTCAAGGCGCTGATCACGCGACTGAGGCGGACCGTGGTGTTCGTGACGCACGACGTGCGCGAGGCATTGGCGCTCGCCACGCGCATCGCCGTGCTCGAGGACGGCCGGCTGCATTTCGCCGGAGATCCTCGCGCGTTTCAGGCGAGCGCCGATCCGCATGTGAGCGCGTTGCGGGAACTGGCGTGAACTTCTTCGAATATGTGGCGGCCAACCGCGCCGAAGTGCTCTACAATACCCTGGAGCACGTCGGTCTCGTCGCCGCGTCGTGCGGGCTGGCGATCGCGATCGGGCTGCCGCTCGGCGTGCTGCTCACCCGGCGGCCCGGGTTGAGCGGTCCCGTGATCGGCTTCGCGAACGTCGTGCAGACGATTCCCAGTCTCGCGCTGTTCGGGTTCCTGATCCCGCTCCCGTTCATTGGGGGCATCGGGGCCCGGACCGCGATCGTGGCGCTGGTGCTCTACGGCCTGCTCCCACTGATTCGTAACACCTACACCGGGATCCGGTCCGTGGACCCGGCCGTGCGGGAGGCGGCGCGCGGCATGGGCATGACCGACTGGCAGCTGCTCTGGATGGTGGAGCTGCGGCTCGCGGCCCCGGTGATTCTGGCGGGTATCCGGATCGCCGCGGTGTGGGGCGTAGGGATCGGCACGATCGCGGCGGCCATCGGGGCCGGGGGGCTCGGCGAGTTCATTTTTCGCGGCGTGGCGATGGTGAACAACGCGGTGATCCTCGCCGGAGCGGTGCCGGCGGCGTTGCTGGCCCTCGCGGCAGACGGGGGACTCCATCTGGTGGAGCGGGCACTGGACTGGCGGAAGAACGGCGAAACATGAGGACGCCGGTCGCGCGGGCGGCTCCTGCGGTCTATGCCGCCGTGGCGCTGGCGTGCGGCCGCCCCGCCGACTCCGTCGTCGTGGGCTCCAAGAACTTCTCCGAGTCCATTCTCCTGGGCGAGATCGTGGCGCAAGCCCTCGAACGCGCCGGCGTGCCCGTGGACCGGCGCTTCAACCTCGGCGGCTTCCTGTGTCACCAGGGACTGGTGGAGGGAAAGATTGACGTGTACGTGGAGTACACCGGCACCGCGCACGCGGCCATTCTGAAGCTGCCGCCCGAACGCGATCCCGCGCGCGTGCGACAGCAGGTGGACTCGATCTACCGCCAGCGGTTTAACCTGGTGTGGACCGAAGGGTTTGGATTCGAGAACACGTTTGCCATTCTGGTGCGGCGCCGAGACGCGATGCGATTGGGGATCCGGACCATTTCCGACGCGGTGCCCTACATGCGAACCTGGCGGCCGGTGTTCGGCTACGAGTTCACCGAGCGGGCCGACGGCTTCGGTGCGCTCGCCCGGCACTACGGCATCAGGCTGGAGCGACAGCCGGTCAACATGGAGCTCGGCCTCGTATATCGGGCGTTGGCCGACGGCCTTGGCGATTTCAGCTCCGGCAACTCGACGGACGGTCAGATCGCCGCGCTGGACCTGTTCATGCTGGAGGACGACCGGCGGTTTTTCCCCCCTTACGAGGCGGCGCCGGTGGTGCGCGCGGCGGTGCTGGAGCGCTATCCGGCCGCGCGGGAGGCGCTCGCGGCGTTGGGTGGGACGATTTCCGGCGATCGGATGCGGGAGCTGAATCGGCTGGTGGACGTGGACCACCGGCCGGTGGACGAAGTGGCACGGGACTTCCTGGCGGGCCTCGCTGAACCCCGCTGACGCCGCCGGTTCCAGGCGCTCGATCGTCGGCACGCGACAGTTGCCCTATGACCCGGTCGAGCCCGCAGGCGGCGAAGGCGCCCGTGCCGGGGACCGCCGGTCTACGACGCCGCGAACTCCACTCGATCCCTGATCTTCACGCCGTTCACCAGCGTCTTGTGCACCGGGCATCGCACGGCCACCTGCGCGAGACGCTTGCGTTGTGCCTCGTCGAACTCTCCCACGATGACCACGTGCGTGCGTACCTCGTCAATGAAGCCGAGCGTCTTGTCCTCACAGTCGGCGCAATCCTGGGCGTGGATCTTGTCGTGCTCGAACGAGGCCCGAACCGCCTTCAGGGGAATGCTCTTGTGGCGGCAATAGAGCGCGAGCGTCACGCAGGTGCACGCCGCCAGCGCGCCGAGCAACAGCTCGTAGGGCGTGGGTCCGGTGTCCGTGCCGCCCGCGTCCGGGGGTTCGTCGGCGCGCCACGAGTGGCGGCCGTCGGTGATGGTGACAGCGGTGCCGAGACTCAGTTCCGCGGAGATGCGTTTCATGGAAGCTCCCGGGTGAAGCGACCGCGGCGCTTGCGCGTCAGGCCACCCGTTCCAGCCTTGACGCGCCGCTCACCAGCCGTCGAGGTTTGCGCATGCACAGCGCGGTGGTCGTCGCTCTTCTGTTCCTTGGGGCGGCAGCGCGGAGCGCACCTGCTCAGCTACCTGCCGCCCCGAGCCCCGGCCGACTCTCCCCATTTGCGGAGGCCAAGGCGCTCACGCTGCTGCGTGACCGGCTGCCCTGCCTGGGTTGCCACCGGCTCAATGGCGACGGCGGTACGATCGGTCCCGACCTCACCGCGGTCGGCGCGCGGCGCAGCCCTTCGTTCATCCACGCAATGATAACCGATCCCGCGCGCACCTGGCCTGGCACGCGAATGCCGAAGACGCCCATGCCGCCCGAGTGGGCGCGGCTGGTGGCGGCGTATCTGGCGAGCGGGGCCCAGCCGACCGGCGCGGCCGTGGCGGGAGAGGCAGCAGGGGTGGCGGGAGGGGCGCCGGCGCTCGAGGCGATGGCTGATCCCGCAGCGCTCTATGCCCGCGCCTGTGCCCCCTGTCACGGCGAGCAGGGTCGAGGCGACGGCCCGAACGCCGCGAACCTGCCCGTTCGGCCAACCGCGCACGCTGACAGTGCCTACATGTCCACGCGACCCGACGACACGCTGTTCGACGGCATCTACGGCGGCGGGTATATCCTGAACAAAAGCCACCGGATGCCCGCGTTCGGTCTCACGCTGTCGCGCGCGCAGATTCTGGGACTGGTGGGCTATCTCCGGCGACTCTGCCGCTGCCAGGCCCCGGCGTGGTCCCGTCCATGAGCCAGGCCGCGCGCGTCGCGTACGGCGTGGCCGGGATCGTATTGACCGGTGTCGCGGCAGCCTTGGTGATGGAGTTCACCCGTCGCGTCGAGTTGCCGCCGCCGTCGCCGGTGGACCCGATCGCGGTCGCTCCGGGGGATTTCGCTGGGGCGGAGGCATGCCGCGAATGCCACGCCCAACAGTACGCCGCCTGGAGCCGTTCCACCCACGGCCGGGCGGGTGGTCCGCCGCGGCGGGACGTCGTGATTGCGCCGTTCGGTGGCCGCCCCATCCGATTCGCCGACGCGACCGTGACGCCGTCCATCACGGCACGCGGCGAGTATGTCTTCACCGTGGACCAGCCAGGCCGCTCACCGGTGCGCTACCGCGTGGCGGGCGTGATTGGTGGCGGCCACATGGTGGGTGGCGGCACGCAAGGGTTCGTGACGGAGCACCCGGACGGCACCCTGCGGTTCCTTCCCTTCGATTTCGTCCGTCGCGAAGGCGTGTGGTTCTGCAACACGATTGGCCGCGCGGACATGGGCTGGGTACCCATCACGCCCGCGTTGCCGATCGCCGCCTGCTCCGATTGGGCCCCGTCCCGGGTGCTCGGCATGGATCCGCGCTTCTCCAATTGCCAGGAGTGTCACGGCTCGCAGATCACGCTGCGGTTCGACGCGGAAGCCCGGCGTTATCGGACCACCTACGCCACGCTGCAAATCAACTGCGAGTCGTGTCATGGGCCGGCGAAGCGGCACGTGGACCTGGCCCGGGCGGGCGCGCTCGGGCGGTCAGCGGACATCGGGCTCCCGTCGCTGGCCGTACTCGCGAAAGACCAGTCGCTCGAGGTCTGCTTCCGCTGCCACGC
>CAZVKD010000003.1:15417-16227 GCA_964627675.1 uncultured Gemmatimonadaceae bacterium | reverse complement strand
GTGAAGGACGTGACGCGCGCCGGATTCCTGCCGGGCCAGCGGCTCGAGGCGCACTACTCGCTGGGGCTGCCGGCCCTCGGGGATCGCCCGCTGTTTCCCGATGGTCGAGTGCGAACCTTCGCCTATCAGGAGAATCACCGCTATAGCGACTGCTACCTGAACGGGTCCATGACGTGCGTGGACTGTCATGAACCGCATGCGCAGGGATATCGTGACGTGTGGGGCCGAGCGTTGCCCGGCCGGTTGGATGACGGGCAGTGCACCGGCTGTCACGCGAGCAAAGCGGCCGGGGTGGAGCGGCACACGAAGCACCCGGCGGGCTCGCCGGGCAGCGCCTGCGTCTCGTGCCACATGCCGTACCTGCAGCACCCCGAACTGGGGAACCGCGTACGATTTGCCCGCTCGGACCACACCATCTCGATCCCGCGACCGGCGCGTGAGGCCGCTTGGGGCATCGAGGGAGCCTGCGCGCAGTGCCATGCGGACCGCTCTGCGGATCAACTCCAGGCCGTGGCGGAAGCATGGTGGGGTCCGATGAAGCCGCAGCCGGCGCTGGTGGCGGCGCTCATGGACACCGTGTCGCTTGTGCCGGGGGAGCACCTGCGCGCGTTGCTCCAGCCGGATTCGCGCCACCTGGCGGCTCAGGAGGTCGCTCTCGCGGAGCTGCTCGAGCGATTCCTCGAGCCGGACATGCCGACGCTCGATCGTGAGGTCGCGGCGCGATTGCGCAAGCTGGCGCGGAGCCCCGGGCTCGACGTGCGAGCGCTCGCGCTGGCCGCGCTTCACCTGGCACAAGGGGAGCGTCGCAGC
>CAZVKD010000003.1:12595-15407 GCA_964627675.1 uncultured Gemmatimonadaceae bacterium | reverse complement strand
GGGCGTCGACCAGGTCCTCGATGTCGCGAACTAACTCCGCCGCGCCGGGCCGGACGAAGCACCCCTGCGAGACCGGTGGCGGGTGGCGCTGGGCTACCTGGGCGACCGATATCGGGACGCGGGGCAGACCCGGCGTGCAATTGTGGCATACCAAGGGGCGCTCGAAGTTGCGCCACGCCATCCGGCGATTCTCCTGGCCATCGGCCGGGCATACAGTGGCGCGGGGGATTACCGCGCGGCGGTCGAGCACTACCGCCGCAGTCTCGGCGTCGATCCCGTGCAGCCGCTGGCCCACATCAATCTTGGGGTGGCGCTGGATCAACTGGGTGACGCCGCGGGCGCGACGGAGGCCTACCGCGCGGCGCTCCAGCTCAATCCGTTCGAACCGGTGGCTCTGTTCAATCTGGGCAACGCGAGTCTCCGGCGGCGCCAGGTGGATTCAGCGGTGGCGTACTACGGACGGGCCATCGCGCTCGATCGCGCCATGGCGCCGGCGCACGCGAACCTCGCGCGGGCCCTGGCCGCCGCGGGCCGCCTCCCCGATGCGCTGGCAGAGGCGCGCTGGGCGCTCGAGCTGGCGCCGGGCAATCCCGATGTGCGACAACTGGTCGGAGAACTCGAGGCGATGACCCGTGGACGCTGAGCGGGCGGTTCGCGGCGTCCGGATCGCCGCACGTTCGCCGGGCCGGGAAGCGGCCGCCGTGGCCCGCTTCGACCAATCCAATCCAAGACACCGAGGAATCCCTATGCGCTGGTTGAAGGTTGTGGGGGCGGCTTCCGTCGTGATGCTCTCCGGGAGCGCCTGTGCGACCGGGCGCGGCGCCGCTCCGGCGCCTGCCGCGGCCGGCGACCGGCCCGCGCCCGCCCCACCGTCCGCCTCGACGCGGCAAGCACCGGCAGCCCGCCAGGATACGATGCCCCGCATTCGGCCATACCTGGAGGTCATCCCGCCACACGCGCGCACGGACAGCGGCGTGATTCACGTGCATTGGGTCGGCGAGCGGCTGTTTTTCGAAATCCCGGATTCGCTGCTTGGCCGCGATTTCCTGATGCAGACGTCCGTCGCGGCGACCCCCGCCGGGCTTGGCGCATTCGCGGCTTCCGGAACGGTCGTCCATCAGCAAGTGCTCCGCTGGGAGCGGCGCGGCGACCGGGTGCTGCTCCGGAAACGCTCGTACGCCAACGTGGCTGACGAGGCCACGCCGGTCGCCCAGTCGGTTCAGGCCAACAACCTCGAGCCGATCATTCAGGCGTTCGACGTTCGGGCGTTGAATCGCGACACGAGCACCGTGGTGATCGAGGTGACGGACCTGTACAAGGAAGACGTCCCCGCGATTGGGCCGCTCAGCAACACCCAGCGCACCAGCTTCCGGATCCGCCGGCTGGATCCCCGGCGCACGCTGATTGATTACGCGCGGAGCTACCCCCTGAACGTCGAGGTCAGGCACACGCTCACGTTCGACGCGGGTGAGCCCCCGACGGATGCCGACGCGAATACGATCACGGTCCAGCTCCAGCAGTCGCTCGTGCTCCTGCCCGGCCGGCCCATGCGGCCGCGCATGGCCGACCCGCGCGTGGGATTTTTCGCCGTGAATCGAGTGAACTTCGGCCTCGATGAACCGAAAGCGGCGACGCAGAGCTTCATCAGACGCTGGCGCCTGGAACCCAGCGATGCCGCGGCGTACGCGCGGGGCGAGTTGGTGGAGCCGGTGAAACCGATCGTGTACTACCTGGATCCGGCCACGCCCGAACGCTGGCGCAAATGGGTGCGCGAGGGCATCGAGGCCTGGCAGGCCGCCTTCGAAGTGGCGGGCTTCAGGAACGCCATCCTCGCGCGCGATCCGCCGTCGCCCGCGGAGGATCCCGAGTGGAACCCGGAAGACGTGCGCTACTCCAGCATTCGCTGGGTGGCGAACATGACCCGGAACGCGGTCGGGCCCTCGGTGTCCGATCCGCGGACCGGCGAGATCATTGACAGCGACGTCATGTTCTTCCACAACCACCTGCGATCGTACCGCAACCGCCTGTTGATCGAGACCGCCGCGGCGAATCCCGCCGCCCGAACCCTGGACCTGCCCGACGCGCTGCTGGGCGAGGCGATCAAGGCGGTGATCACCCACGAGGTGGGGCATGCGATCGGGTTGCCCCATAACATGATCGCAAGCTCCGCGTATCCTGTGGACTCGCTGCGCTCAGCGAGCTTCACCCGGCGCTGGGGTCTCACGCCCACCATCATGGACTACGCGCGCCAGAACTACGTGGCGCAGCCGGGGGACGGCGACGTCCGTTTCATTCGGATGCTCGGTCCCTACGACCTGTACGTGATCAATTGGGGGTATCGCGTGATTCCGGAGGCGCCAACCCCGGAGGACGAGCGGCCCATTCTCGATCGCTGGATCCGCGAGCACGACGGCGACCCGCGCTATCGCTTCGGGCCGCAGCAGGGGGGCCTGCCGATCGACCCGAACGCGCAGACCGAGGATCTGGGCGACGACCCGGTGCGCGCCAGTGGCTATGGCATCGCGAACCTCAAGCGGGTGGTGCCGTTCCTCGTGGAGTGGACCGCCACGCCGGGCGAAGGCTACGCGGATCTGCATGAGCTGTACGACGAGACCGTCGGGATGTGGAACCTGTACACCGGGCACGCGCTGGCGCTCGTGGGCGGGGTGTATCAAACGCTCAAGGCCAGCGATCAGGACGGAGTCGTGTTCCGGCCCGTGCCGCGCGATCGGCAGCGGGCCGCCGTGGACTTCCTGGCGCGCGAGGTGTTCGCCACGCCGTCATGGATCGTGCCGGAGGCGGTGGTCAGGCG
>CAZVKD010000003.1:0-12585 GCA_964627675.1 uncultured Gemmatimonadaceae bacterium | reverse complement strand
CCGGCGGGTGGAGCATGCGGGCGCCGTGGACCGGGTTCGGCAGATGCAGGCGAGTCGGCTGAACCAGTTGCTCGATCCGGGGCGGCTCCAGCGGTTGATCGAGCAGGAGGCCTTCGATCCGCGCGGGGCGTACCGGCTCGTGGACCTCTTCGACGATCTGCGGCGGGGGATCTGGGGCGAGCTGGAGCGCGGCGGCGCGATCGAGATCTATCGTCGCAATCTCCAACGCGCCCACCTCGAGCGCTTGGAGTACCTGCTCACGCAGGAACCGCCGGCCCCCTCGGGGCAGTTCCAGGGGCAGCGGACCAATGTGGACGTGAGTCAGTCAGATATCCGAGCGCTGGCGCGGGCGCAACTCGTGGATCTCGAGGCCGCAGCGCGCCGTCAGGCGGCGGCGAGCGGGGATCGCCTGACGCGCTACCACCTGGAGGATGTGGCGGCGAGGATTGCAGCGGTGCTGCGGCCGGACGGGCGATAAGAGGCGGCCGCCTGCAGGGACGAGCGTTGAAGCAGGCGGCGGGGCAGGTAGCGTGGAGCGCCCGCCGGCGCTCTTCGAGCCTCACTCCGCGTCGCTGATCGCCCTTGCCAATGCGCTGACCGCCCCCAGCAACTGCTCGTCGCTCAGGTACGGCGCCGGCCCCAGCCGCAGGCAATCCCCGCGGTGGTCCACGAACACGCCCTCTCGCCGGAGGCGTCGGACCAGCTCCGCGGCGCGGGGCGTGCGCAGGGCCAGGAACCCGCCGACCGTGGCCAGAGAGACGGCGCGATCCCGGGAGATGACGGCGGGGTCGGCATCGAGCGCGTCGAACGCTGCCGCCAGCAGATGCACCTGGTGTTGGCTGACCTCTCGGAGCAGGGGCGGCATCAGGCCCTGGCCCTCGAAAAAATCGAACACCGCCGCGGCGCGGTAGTGGCTCGTGGGGTCGTAGGTGGCGCCGGCGAATCGCGCCGGTCCCGCGCCGTAGCGCACCCCCTCGCCCGCCGAGGCGAGCGCATCGAACTCGGCGAACCACCCCGTGAGCACCGGCCGCATGGCGGAATCCGGCGGCACGCGCAGAAAGCAGTTGCCTTCTCCCAGCTGGCAGTACTTATAGCCCCCGCCGGTCACATAGGCGCCGTCGAGCCCCCGCTCCGCGAGCGAGAAGGGAACGACGTTGAGCGCGTGGTAGGCATCCAGCAGAAGCTCGGCGCCCACCCGGCGACACGCCTCCATCACGCGTGCGAGGTCCGGCACGATCCGGGCGTTGGTGTAGAGCACGGCGGAGACCAGCACCGCGGCCGTGCCGTCGGTGGTGGCGCGGCTCAAGCGCTCCGCCATTGCCTCGGCGGGATCGCTCGGGACCCTGACTACCTCGATGCCTTCCTCCGCCAGACGGTCCAGTTGCCGCCGGATGGTGTGGAACTCGCCGTCGGTGGTCACGAGTCGCGGCCTGCGCCGCAGGTCGAGGCCCGAGAGAAACCGGGCCACGAGTTCGTGGGTGTTCTGGCCCAGCGCGATGTGCTCCGCGCGATCGCCCAGCAGCCGAGCGAATCCCTGTCGCACCCGCTCCGCCTTGGCGAAGGCACGCTCCCACTTGTCGTCCACCAATTCCGCCGCGTCGCGCCAGGCTTCGAGTTGCGCCTCGTAGCCCACGTCGGGCCAGGCCTGGTGAGAATGACCGGTGAGCAGCAGCCGCTGGCTCACGCGGAAACGGGCGTAGTGGGGAGCCAGAGCGTTGGGGGTGCGAGCAATGCTCGCGAGCGTCACCATGGGCCCTGCCCAGTGGGCATGCCGCCGGCGCACGCCGCGCGACGGTCTAGAAGGCCGTGCGAATCGCCCACAAGTCTGGAAACGCCCGCGTCGAAATGGTCGTGCGGAGGTACTCCGCGCCGGTGGAGCCCCCGGTGCCCGGCTTATCGCCGATCGTCCGCTCTACCATCTTCACGTGACGATAGCGCCACTCCTGGAATCCCTCGTCCAGATCCACCAGTCGCTCGCATACGCCCGCCACGACCGGATTGGTCCGATACACTTCGATCAGCACCTTCTGCGTGGACGGGGAGGGTACGATCGGAAGCGTCACGTCGCGCTCGTTCACGTCCTCGCGCACCCGGTACCCATTGGCCTCGAGGTACCGAAGAAACGCATCCCACAACGTCGGCTGACGGAATCGGGCCTCCAGCCGCCGCCGGGACGGCGAGCCCGCCGGGTACCGCTCCGGGGCCTTGGGATCCTTGCGACCGAGCACGAACTCCAGCTCCCGGAACTGTGCCGACTGAAAACCGCTGCCCTGTTCGAGGCGATCGCGGAAGGTGAGGAACTCGAGCGGCGTCATCGTCTCCAGCACGTCTATCTGGGCCACGAGCGTCTTGAGAATGGTGAGAATGCGCTTCAGGGTGTGCTGGGCCCGGGGCGTGTCGTTGCTCACCAACAGGTGCCGGAGATGATCCAGCTCGTGCAGCACCTCCTTGAACCAGAGCTCGTACACCTGATGAATCACGATGAACAGCATCTCGTCGTGCTCGGGGCCGTCGGACAGCGGCTCCTGGAGTGACAGCAGTTGGTCGAGCTTGAGATAATTCCAATAGGTCACCGGCATGCCGGACTCCTCTCGCATGGGAACGGCCGCCGCGTCGCCGGGCGACTGCGGAACGCCGGGGCCGGTGCTGCGGGATCCTCGTGCTCCGCGCGCCGGCGCGCCATCACACGCATCATACGAAGCGCGGCCGGTATCGGTTGAGGGACTGGTGGGGTGGCGGCCAGGGGAGGTCGTACCCCAGCTCGTGCGCCGCGTGGCGCGTCCAGTACGGATCCCACAGATGGGCGCGTGCCATCACGCACAGGTCGGCGCGGCCGGCGGCGAGAATCGTGTTCACGTCGGTGTACGACGAGATATTCCCCACGGCCATGGTGGCGATAGCCGCCTCGTGCCGGATGCGATCCGAGAACGGAGTCTGGAACTGCCGGCCGTACACCGGGCGCTGATGCGGCACCGTTTGCCCGGCGGAAACGTCTACGATGTCGCAGCCATGGGCTTTGAGCATGCGCGCGATCCGCACGGCGTCGTCCGGGTCTATGCCCCCGGGCACCCAGTCCACCGCCGAGATCCTCACCGAAAGCGGCTTGCGAGCGGGCCAGCGCGCCCGGACGGCGTCGAGAACCTCCAACGGGAATCTCATCCGGTTCTGCAACGACCCGCCGTACTCGTCAGTTCGCAGGTTCGTGAGCGGCGAGATGAACGACGCCAGCAGGTATCCATGCGCGAAGTGCAGTTCGAGAATGTCGAAGCCCGCCTCCTCCGCGAGTTCGGCCGACGCGACAAAGTCGCGGCACACTTTGTCCATGTCAGCCCGATCCATCTCCCTGGGGGTCTGGCTGTGCGGGTAGTAGGGAAGAGGCGACGGCGCCACGATGGGCCAGGCGCCGTCCTCCAGGGGCTGGTCCATCCCCTCCCAGGCCAGCTTCGTGGCCGCCTTACGACCGGCGTGACCCAGTTGAATGCCGATCTTGGCGTAACTGTGCCGGTGCACGAAGTCCACGATGCGCTTCCACGCCACCGCGTGTTCGGGACGGTACAGGCCGGCGCACCCCGGAGAGATGCGCCCCTCAGGACTCACGTCCGTCATCTCCGCGAAGACCAGGCCCGCGCCGCCCACGGCCCGGGAGCCCAGGTGCACCAGGTGCCAGTCATTCGGCATGCCGTCCTCGGCGCTGTACTGGCACATGGGTGAGACCACCACGCGATTCTCGAGCACCATGTCCCGCAGCCGGAACGGCGTGAACAGGGGGGGCGGCGCGGGCCGCTCGAGCTTGCGCCCACTCTGCTTCTCGGCTTCCGCCGCAAACCAGGCGTCCACCCGATCCGTGAACGCCGCGTCCCTCAGCTTGAGGTTGTCGTGCGTGACCCGGAAGCTGCGGGTGAGCAGGTTGAACGCGAACTGGATGGGCTCGAACTCCATGTAGCGCTCGGTATTCTCGAACCACTCGAGGCTGACCTGCGCGGCCCGCTGATAGCTCTCGACCACCGGTCGCTGGCGGGCTTCGTAGGCCTCGAGCGCGGTCGCCACGCTCCGCTCCTGGTGGAGCGTGCGGGCCAGCACCACGGCATCCTCCATGGCGAGCTTGGTGCCCGAGCCGATGGAGAAGTGAATCGTGTGTGCCGCGTCGCCAATCAATACCACGTTATCGTGATGCCAGCGCTCGTTGCGCAGCGTGCCGAATTGCCGCCACACGGACTTGTTGGAAATCAACCGGTGGCCCTGAAGCTCGTCCTGGAACAGCGCCTCGCAGAACGCCACCGTATCGGCCTCGGAAGCGCGGTCCATTCCGGAGGCGCGCCAGGTGGGCTCGGTGCACTCGACGATGAACGTCGAATGCCCGCCGTCGTACTGGTACGCGTGCACCCGCCACAGCCCGTCCTCGGTCCACTTGAAGTAAAAGGTGAACGCGGGGAAGGGCCGCGTCGTGCCGAGCCACACGAACCGATTGGGACGCCAGTCCACGCTGGGCCGAACGTGCTCCTTCAAGGCTTCCCGCACGACGCTGTTGAACCCGTCTGCGGCCAGGACGAGGTCGGCATCCCGTAGCGACCGATGATCGGCGATCTCGCGCTGGAAGCACAGCTCGACCCCGAGCGAGCGGGCGCGCTCCGCCAGGATGGCGAGCAGCGTCCGGCGCGAGAGACCGCGAAAGCCGTGCCCGGTGGAGCGAAGGACGCCGCCCCGGTAATGCACCTCGATGTCGTCCCACCGGTAAGCGTGGCGCTCCATGGCGGCGGACGTGTCGGGATCGGCTTCCGCGAGCGTGGTCTGCGTCGCATCGGAAAACACCACGCCGAAGCCGAACGTATCCTCCAGCCGATTGCGCTCGTATACCGTGACGTGGTGCGACGGGTCGGCCTGCTTCATCAGGACGGAAAAATACAGGCCCGCCGGCCCGCCCCCGATCGAAACGATCCTCATGCCGGGGGCGCCTCGCCCGCATCCCGCAGCAGCTGGCGCGCGATGATCAGATGCTGGATCTCGGTCGTGCCCTCGTAGATCCGCAGCGCGCGCACCGAGCGGTACAGCCGGTCCACGGGATGGTCGGCCAGGACCCCGCGGCCCCCGAGCAGTTGGACCGCGTCGTCCACGATTCGCTGGGCGGCCTCCGTGGCGAACGCCTTGGCCATGGCGGCTTCCAGGGTTACACGCTCCCGGCCGCCGTCCTGCTCGGCCGCGGCCCGATACACCAGGAGCCGCGCGGCGCTGAGGTCGGTTGCCATGCGCGAGAGCTTGAGCTGCGTGAGCTGGAAGTCGGCCAGCGAGTGCCCGAACTGACGCCGGGTGCGAACGTGCGTCAGGGCCTCCGCCAGCGCCCGCCCCGCCATGCCGCAGGCCGCGGCGCCAACGGTAGCGCGCAGCCGGTCGAGCGTTGCCAACCCGAGCTTCATGCCGCTTCCCGGAGGCGCGAGCACCGCCTCCTCAGGCACCCGGCAATTCTCAAACCCGATTTCTCCGAGCGGGTGCGGTGCCGAGAGCAGTTGCGCCCTGATCAACCGGAGCCCGGGGGCGTCGGCCGGGACGAGGAAACACCCGATGGCTCCGGCTCCCGCTCCCGGCTGCGTGGAGGCGAACACCGTGTAGAAGTCCGCGATCCCCGCATTGGAGATGAGCGTCTTGGTGCCGTTCAACACGAACCCCGCGCCGTCCGGCGTGGCCCGGGTGCCCATGGCTGCCACGTCCGATCCCGCGTCCGGCTCGGTCATGGCGAACGCGGCGACCGCCGAGCCCGCCAGCGCCGGGTCCAGCCAACGGCGTTTGTGGCGATCGGTGCCCGCCAGGACAATCGGGAGCGCGCCCAGGGCCTGCAGCGCGAACACGGCGTCGGCCAGGGGCGAGGCGGCGGCGAGCGTCTCGCGGATCAGGCAGCAGGCGCGGAGATCGGGCGCCCCGATGGGTTGGAGCCAGCCACCCTCACCCAGCAGTCGCGCGATGGTCCTGGCTTGCGTGCGGCAAGCCGCGTCGTCGTCCGCCGGCGGCAGGGAAGCGATGTCCCGGGCCACGAACTGGTGACAGCGGGCCGCCAGTTCGACGTGCGACGCGTCAAGGAACGCGCGAACGGTGGCGACGTTGGCCACTAGATGAACCGCGCTTCGCGCTTGGCGCGGAAGGCTTCGTAGGCCTCGCGGAAGTTCGGGTGCAGCATGCAGCGCGCCTGCGCTTCCGCCTCGGCCTGGAGGGCGGCGGCGAGGTCCACGCCGGCCTCGCGGTTCAGCGCCTCCTTGGTCACGGCAAGGGCCTCGGAAGGTCCGCGGGCAAGTTGCTCCGCGAACGCCCGCGCGGTGCCGGCTAGCTGGTCGCGCGGCACCACGCGGTGATAGAGACCGATCCGGTGCGCCTCCGCGGCATCTATGAACTCGCCCGTCAGGAGCAGCTCCGTGGCCCGGCCGAATCCGACGATCCGTGGCAGCAGCCAGGCGGCGCCCATGTCGGCGCCCGAAAGGCCCACCTTGGTGAACAGATACGCGATGCGTGCCGTGTCCGCCGCAATCCGAATGTCGCAGGCGGTGGCGATCACGGCTCCGGCTCCTGCCACCGTGCCGTTCAGCGCCCCCACGATGGGACGGCGGCACTGGCGCATGGCGAGAATCACGTCGCACGTCATCCGCGTGAACTCCAGCAACCCGGCGAAGTCGCGTGCCAACAGCGCCCCGATGATGTCCTCCACGTCGCCGCCCGAGCAGAAGCCCTTGCCCGTGCCGGTGATCATGACGACCCGCACCCCGGGCTCGGTGTCGAGGGCCCGAAACGCGCCGTGTAGCTCGGCATAGACGTCGAACGTCAGTGCGTTGAGGCGCTCGGGGCGGTTGAGGGTGATCGTGGCCACGCCGCGGTGAGCGTCGTGCGCGTAGAGAAACGATTTCGGGGCCAGTGGCATCAGTACGGGCTCCTGGAGTTCAGGCTGGGTGCGCGGGCGTCTCCCTCGATCTCGCGCGCCTCAGGGTGAAGGCAGGACGGCGGTGGCCTCGATCTCCACGACCGCCCCGGGATCGAGCAGCCGCCTGACCTCCATCAAGGCCATCGCGGGGTAGTGGGGGCCCATGAGCCGGCGATACGCCTCGCCCAACGGCTTCCGGCTCGCGCGGTAGGCGTCGAGATCGGTAACGAAGATCGTCAGGCGTCCAATGTGCTCCGGCTCGCCGCCCGCGGCGCGCACGACGGTGATCACCTTTGCCAGCGCGAGACGGAACTGCTCCACGAAATCGCGCGAGGTGACCGCGCCGGAGGAATCGGTAGCTGCCTGGCCCGCGATGAATAGCACCCGGCCGCCTCCCGGCGCCAGCATGCCGTTGTTCCAGCCGCTGGGCCGGCCGAGGGCCTCGGGATTCACGATGTGGAACGTCATGCCAGCAGGGCTCCTCCGTCAATCACGATCGCCTGCCCGTTGATGCCGCGCGCGTCGTCCTGGCACAGCGCCGCCACGGCGTGGGCCACCTCCTCAGGCGTGATGAGGCGATGCTGCGGGTTCAATCGAAGGATGTGCTCCCGCGCCTGCTCCGGCGACAGACCCGTTTTCTCCACGATCCGGTTGATGGACTCCGCAGTGAGGTCCGTGTCCACGTACCCCGGGCACACGGCGTTGACGGTGACCCCGTGAGGGGCCACCTCCGCAGCGACGCACCGGGTGAAGCCGATGACGGCGTGCTTCGACGCGCTGTAGGCCGCCACGTACCTGGCGCCATGCAAGCCGGCCACGGACGCCATGTTGATCACGCGCCCCCAGCGTCCCTCGATCATCGCGGGCATGAACGCCTGGGTACAGCGAAACGTCCCCGTGACGTTCACGGCGAACAACCGCTGCCAGTCGTCACCCGTGATCCCATGCAGGGGAGCGGAGTGCGCGATGCCCGCGTTGTTGACCAGAATCCCGATGTCTCCCGCCTGCTGCCGCGCGAAGGTGGCCAGGGCCTCGACGCTCGCGGGGTCGGTCACGTCGCACGTGGTGGCCCACGCCATTCCGCCCGCCGCCGTGATCCGCTGTGCCACGCCCGTCACCTGGCCCGCGGAGCGAGCCGCGACGACGACTCGCGCGCCGAGCTGCGCCAGCCGCGTTGCGACCGCCGCGCCGATCCCGCGACCGCCACCCGTCACCACCGCCGCGCGGCCGGCGAGCGTATGAGTCACGTGCCCCGTCCGCCGATCGTCTCCATCACGGCGTCCTCCAGGATGCCCGCCAGCACCTCGATCGTGTCGCGGCCCTCATCGGCCGTGGCCGCGGCGGGGTCCCCGAAATAGGCCCTGGGACCGCCGGCCTGTTCGAACGTCGTCTTGCCGTCCCGGATGGCCGCGGACAACGAGACGGGGTTGGGCTCCAGGCCGCGCAGGCGCTCCAGCCGTACGGCGTCCGGCCGGGCAGCGAGCACGACCGAGGTCTCGAACTGTCCGGCGTGACACGCCCCGCTCTTGAACTCCGCGGTAAGCCGGCTGCCCCAGGGGTGCTGTGTGAGGTTGGGGAACACCACTCGGAGTCCGGTCCTCGGCGCAATGGCACTCGTGGCAACGCGGAGGGCTTCCAGGTGGCCGGGATCAAGATGGGCGTTGGCAATGGCCATTGTCCCGATGCCGTGCCGCGCGAGCGAGGAGGCGATGTCCAGCACCATCCCGGCCACCCGCCCGGCGTCCACCGACAGCGTGCCGGGGAACGCCGCGGCGAAGCCGGCGAAGCTGTAGGGCAGGGCAGGCAGCAGCACGACGCTCATGTCGCGAGCGGCCAGGCGTTCCGCCGCCCGGCGCGCCGCCGCCTCGGCGATGATGACGTCCGTGGCGAGCGGCAGGTGGGGACCGTGCGCCTCGATCGCACCCAGGGGCAGGATCGCCACGGCGCCGGCGCCGAGGTCCCTCACGTCTTCCCACGTCATTACCGCCAGCTCATGCAGGGGCACCGCGCGCTCCGATCCGCCAGGATGTGCCTGCCGTCGGCCGCCGTCGGCCGTTGACGATTCTCGCCGCGCCGCATATCTCCGGGCTCATGACGTTCAGGCCACCTGAGCAATTCAACATCGCCGACTACTTCCTGGACGATCGGGTGCGCGAGGGGTCGGCCGCTCGCACGGCCATCGTGACCGATACCGCCCGCCTCACCTATGGCGACGTGCAGGCGCTGGCGAATCGGTTCGGCAATCTGCTGCGCGACGCCGGCGTCGAGCCGGAACAGCGCGTGATCATTGCTCTGCCGGACGGTCCCGAGTTCGCGGCGGCCCTGTTCGGCGTGCTCAAAATCGGCGCCGTGGTGGTCATGGTCAACCCACACGTGCGCCCGGAGGAGGCCGCGTACTTCCTGGGATACACCCGGGCGGCGGCGGCGCTGCTCCACTCGGAGACGCGGGCCGCCTTCGAGGCCGGCACCCGAGTGCCGGATTTCCTGAAGCGCGTGCTGGTGATTGATTCCCCGGAGTTCGAGCGGGCGCTGGGCTCGGCCAGTGCGGCGCTGGACAACTTCCCGAGCCACCGGGACGACGCGGCGATCTGGTTGTTCTCCGGCGGCACGACGGGGCGGCCCAAGGCCGTGGTTCAGACGCACACGTCGTTCGCGAACACGGCCGAGTGCTACGGCAAGCAGTGGCTGGGCTACGGGCCCAACGATGTGACCCTCTCGGTACCCAAGCTGTTCTTCGGCTACGCCACGGGATCGAACCTGTTCTTTCCGTTCTCGGTCGGCGCCACGTCGGTGTTGTTCCCCGAGCGCTGCACGGCGGATGTGGTGTTCGAGAAGATTGCCCGGCACCGGCCCACCATCCTGGTCAACGTGCCCACCATGGTGAATCAAATGGTGAGCCATCCGGAGGCGGCGCGGCAGGATCTGTCGTCGCTGCGCTTCGCCACGTCGGCCGGGGAGGCGCTTCCGGCGGAACTGTTCGATCGGTGGAAGGCGACATTCGGCGTGGATTTGCTGGATGGGCTGGGCACGGCGGAGATGTGGCACATCTTCATCTCCAACCGGCCGGGCGACGTACGGCCCGGGACATTGGGCCGGGTGGTGACAGGGTTCGACGTGCGGGTGCGAGACGACGAGGGCCGGGACCTGCCGGCCGGCGACGTGGGCTGGCTATGGGTGCGAGGGAACTCGCGCGCCATCGCCTACTGGCAGCAGATGGACAAGACCATGAGCGCCTTCCGCGGCGAGTGGTACGTCTCCGGCGACATGATCAGCCTGGACGCTGACGGCTACGTTACCTACGCGGGCCGGGGTGACGACATGCTCAAGGTCTCGGGACGCTGGCTGTCCCCGCAGGAGGTGGAGCACTGTCTGCTCCAACACCCTCGAGTTCAAGAGGCGGTCGTGGTGGGCGCGCAGGATGGATCAGGGCTGACCTTCCCGCGGGCGTTCGTGGTGGTCCACGGACTGGGCGGGGAACTGGAGGAGGATCTGAAGGCGTTCGTGAAACAGCGCCTGGCGCGCTACAAGGTGCCGCGGGACATCGTGTTCCTCCAGGCGCTGCCGCGGACCCATCTGGGCAAGGTGGACAGGGGGGCGTTGAGGAAGCAGAGAGCGTGAGAAGTCGAATCCGGCGTTTCGCGTGTCCGTGCGTCGCTCGGGCGAGTGCCGCGATGCCGGCCGCACTGCGCAGGGACAGGCCCGCCGGGAGGACCACGCGATGGACAACCGGAACGGACAGCTGACAACGGATCCCTCTGACCCGGAAGGCCAATGCTGACCAAACACCTTAGCACCATCCTCCTTCGTGAACTTCGCGCCCTGGCGCGGGAGATCGAGGCCTACCCCGACGACGCCTCGGTGTGGAAGACCCTGCCCGGCGCCCAGAACCCCGGCGGCACCCTGGCCCTGCACCTGGCGGGGAACATCCAGCACTATATCGGCGCGGTGCTCGGCGGCAGCGCGTACCGGCGCGACCGGCCGGCGGAGTTCTCGCGGCGAGGGCTATCGCGCGAGGCGCTGGTGGCCGAGGTCGAGAAGGCCATTGCTGCGGTCGAGCGTACCCTGCCGAGAGTGACGGAGCAGACCCTGGCGGCCGATTTTCCGGAGGCCGTGGGCGGGAAGATCATCCGCACCGACGAGTTCTTGCTGCACATCGCCACGCACCTGGGCTGGCACCTGGGTCAGCTGGACTATCACCGGCGCATGGTGACGGGCGAGGCTGGGAAGATCGGCGCGATCGCGGTGACGGACCTCGGGACGGCGCGGCCGGCGGCGGTGTAGCCCTCGAACGGCCATGGGCGTGACGAGGCAGGACATGTTCGGACCGACGGCCGATGCCGAGCCCGCATCCCCCGGGAGCTACGGTGAAAGGCCCGCGGGCTACCGGCTGCCAGACGCGACGCGCCTCGGCCCTGTCCGTTTGCAGATCGCCGATCTGGCTCGGTCGATCGCGTACTACGAACGCGTGCTGGGCCTGCGCGTCGTGGCGCGGGAGCCGGCCGGTGCGACGCTGGGGACGCAGGGCGAGGAACGGACGCTGGTGGAGTTGCGCGAGCGACGGGATGCTCGGCCGGGCGGCATCGGTCCGCACCTGGGGTTGTACCACTTCGCGATCCTCCTGCCGGAGCGCGCCGCGTTGGGCCGGTTCGCCAACCATCTCGAACGGATCGGCGTACGCGCCGGCGCGGCGGATCACCTGGTGAGCGAAGCGCTCTATCTCCACGACCCGGACGGCCACGGCATCGAGGTATACGCCGACCGGCCCCGCAGCGCCTGGCGACGCGTGGGACGAGAGCTGATGATCGCGACCGATCCGCTCGACGCCGGGGAACTGTCGCGAGCCGCCGGGGGGATCCCGTGGACCGGCATGCCCGCCGGCACCGTGATCGGGCACGTGCACCTGCACGTGGGCGGCCTTGAAGAGGCGTCCCGCTTCTTCTCAGACGGCCTGGGATTCGATCGGATGACCTGGCGATACCCCGGGGCGCTGTTCTTCGGGGCCGGCGGCTACCACCATCACCTGGGGACGAATACCTGGGCCGGTCCCTCCGCCAAACCGCCGGCGGCGGACGAGGTTCGGCTCATCGAGTGGGCCATCGAGTTGCCCGACGCGTCCAGTGCGGAGAACGCGGCGGTCAGCCTCGGCGTTCAGGGATATCCGGTGGAACGCGCGGCGGGCGGCGACGTGATCGCTCGCGATCCGTGGGGAACTCAGGTCCGCCTGCGGGTTGCCGGTGCGTGATCCCGTCATTGCCCATCCTCAAAACCGTCCCAATGCGATCCGTCGCAGAATGGCTTGTTCTTCGAGCGCCCGCATCGGCACAGCGTGTAGTGCTCCCTGGATGCTCCCTCGCCCCATTCCGACTCGTCGATTTTCAGCACGATCCCGCCGCTCACCTCGTAGGGGCCGTTCTTCCGCACGTAGATGCGGGGCGGGCCCTGCCAATCACGGTGTTCCACCGCGTCCAGCGCGTAGCTCAGCGCGCCGGAAGGGCATCGCCGCACCTGGGCGATGAGCGCCGTCTCGTCCGCCCTGGTGCAGTCAATCCACGGTTCCTCGCCCGAGCGGAACACGGCCGGCATTTGATCGGTGCAGTGCCCCGAGTGTGAGCAGATCCCGCGGTTGTCGAACACCGAGAGCCGGCCGTGGCGGTAGGCCACGCGTCGGTCCTTCCTTCCGTCGGTTG
>CAZVKD010000002.1:4206-40305 GCA_964627675.1 uncultured Gemmatimonadaceae bacterium | reverse complement strand
AAAAGGACTCATCCCAACGAGCAGGGTCAGAAAGGTGTCCAGCTTCAACTCGTTACGGGCGAGCCACCACAGACATGCGGCCGCCGTTCCGACGGCGGCGAGCGTCAGCACCCCGTGGAGCCGCGTTACCGCATCGAGGGTCCCGGCCACGTTCCACAGCGTGGCGAGGATGAGCGGGAGGCCCGGAGGGTACTTGAGATGCACGGGGTCGCCCGGGGTGTAGATGGATCGGTATCCCGTGCCGTCGGCGATGCTCTTGCCGAGCGCCATGTAGACGCCGTCGTCGTGGAAGGACCCGACGCCGATCAGGTCGGACATGCGCGCCAGGGCATGGATGACTGCCACCGCGAGTCCCACGAGCACCGCGTCAGCGGCGGGGCCCCGCACGCGCTGCGACAGCGTGCCGAGACGGGATGCGAGCGGCGCGGTGTGCGACATGAGCGATGAGGAAGAAGCCCAGCGGGTCACGCCTGCGCAAGGATTCCCGCCCGCCGGGAGGGAAGCTAGGATTACCCGCGGGTGTCCACCGACTTTCTGCCTCTCTTCTCGATCGGCTTTGCCGCTGGGGCGCTGGGGGCGCTCCTTGGCGTGGGTGGCGGGCTCCTGATCGTCCCCGCGCTCGCCCTGTGGGGTGGGCTTCCGCTGCGCGTGGCCGTCTCGGCGAGTCTGGTGTGCATCTGCGCCACGTCGGTGTCGGGCTCGGCCGTCCATCTCAGGAAACAGCGGGTGGAGCTTGCCACCGCGATCGAATTGCAGTTTTTCGCCGTCATCGGGGCCGTGGCTGCGGGACTGGGCGCCGGCCTGATTCCCGCGGGGCCGCTGTTTCTCACCTTTGCCGCGCTGCTGCTGCTCACCGCCGGTCAAATGTGGCCGTCGCAGAAGGAGGGGCTGATCGAGCGGCTGTTGGAGCATACGCGCTGGTCCCGCGCCGGGGTCGCCCGCGGCGCCTCGGTCGGCGCGGGCATCATCTCGGGACTGCTGGGTGTGGGCGGTGGGATCCTCAACACGCCGGTGCTCCACCTGGTGGTGGGGCTTCCGTTCGAACGGGCCGTAGCCACCAGCACGTACATGATCGGGATGACCGCCGCGGCCGGCGCGCTGGTCTATTACGCGCGGGGAGATATGGTCGTGAGCGCGGCCACCGCGGCCATGCTGGGTACGTTGGTGGGCGCCGTGCCCGCCGCGCTGGGGGGCCACCGGATTGGAGCCCGAGGACTCCGGATGGCGTTTGCCGTGCTGCTGGCAACCATTGCCGTGATGATGTTTCGCCGCGGCGTCGCCGAGATCTGAGATCCAGGGAGGGCGCTATGCGACACCATGAAGAACGCGCCGGACAGCTGCTCTTGATTATGGGAGCGCTGGCGGTGCTGGCAGTTCTGGTGGGGATGGGCCTGGGGCGGGGCGAGTTTGTGGCGGCCGGCGCGGGGCTGATGATGGCGGCTCCCCTCGCCGCGCTCGCCGGCGTGGCGCTCTCGGCTCTCCGGGCGCGCGAGCGCCTCACCCCCTACGCCGTCGGGGCACTGCTGGTGACGGCGGCCGGCATGTTGCTCGCCTACTGATGCGGTCAGCCGCAGTCGTGCCGATGGCCCGGTCCGCCCGGGCCGAGGATCGTGTGGCGATCCGGCCGCCGGGCGACAAGAGCATCACGCACCGCGCGCTCCTGTTGGCGGCCCTGGCCAGCGGGGCGTCCTGCATCCGCGGCGCCCTGACGTCGCTCGATGCCCGGTCAATGGCCCGCGTGCTGCGGCAACTGGGCGTGGCCATCTCCCCGCTGCGCCACGGTCGGGACGTGATCGTGCGGGGACGGGGCCTGCGCGGGCTGAGACGATCGGCTGCGCCGCTCCACTGCGGCAATTCCGGGACGACCGCCCGGTTCCTGCTGGGCACGCTCGCGTCGTATCGCTTTCCCGCGTGGATTACGGGGGACGCGTCGCTCCGGCGGCGCCCCATGCGCCGGGTGACGGAGCCGCTCTCGCGGATGGGAGCCAGGTTCGAGGAACGAGGCGGCGACGGCCTCCCCCTTATCGAGCATGGTGGCCCGCTCCGGCCCCTGGCGTACGACATGCCGGTTGCCGCGGCCCAGGTGAAGACGGCGTTGCTGCTGGCGGGGCTCACGGGACAGGTGAGCGTGCGCCTCCGAGAGCCCGGCCGCTCGCGTGACCACACCGAGCGCATGCTCGCCGCCCTCGGCGTGCCCCTCGCGAACGACGGCGGTCAGTTGGCGCTCGGCCCCGTGGACCACATTCCGGCGTTCAGGGTGGAGGTCCCCGGCGACTTGTCGTCAGCGGCCTTTCTGATCGGCGCGGCCGTCATCGGCGCCGGCGGAGCGAGGGGCGCCCTCCGAGTGTGCGGCGTCGGTGTGAACCCCACCCGAATGGGGGTCGTTGCGGTGCTCCAGCGCATGGGGGCGAAGGTGGAGAGTGAGCCCCGCGGCTCGGCGCTGGGTGAGCCGGTGGCCGACGTCACGGTCCGGGCATCGTCGCTCGTGGCATGCGACGTCGTCCCGCACGAAGTGCCCTCGCTCATTGACGAAATCCCGATCCTCGCCGTGATCGCGAGTCGAGCCCAGGGGGAGTCCGTCTTCCGCGGGGTCGCCGAGCTCCGAGTGAAGGAAAGCAACCGCCTCGAGCTGCTCGCCTCCAATCTCCGATCGCTCGGCGTTGCCGCGGAGGCGTCCGGGGACACGCTCACGGTGGTCGGGACGGACCGGCCGCCACGAGGTCGAGTGGAAACCGCCGGAGACCATCGCCTGGCGATGGCCTTCAGCGTTCTCGGCGCCCTGCCCGGCGCGCGGGTCCGCCTGTCGGAGCGTGCCTCGGTCGCGGTGAGCTACCCCTCGTTCTTCGACGACCTCGGCAAGATCCGGTCTCGTGCGTGAGCGCGTCGTGGCGATTGACGGCCCGGCTGGATCGGGCAAGACCACCACGGCGCGCGAGGTGGCCCGGCGTCTCGGATTCGTCCATCTCGACAGCGGCGCCCTGTACCGCGCCATCGCGCTCGCCGCGCTGGACGCGGGACTCTCGCCCGAGCAGGAGTCCCGCATCGTGGCACTGGCCCGTCAGCTTCCCATCCGCTGGGTCCGGACGGAGACCGGCTTCCGTCCGGAGGTGGCGGGAGCGGATGTGAGCCAGGCGATCCGCGACGCGCGCGTGACGGCGCGGGTTTCCGCGTTTGCCGCGCGCCCCGCCATCCGGGATTGGGTGAACGACCAATTGCGGGCGGCTGCCGCTCAAGCCGGGACCGGCGTCGTGGTGGAGGGGCGGGACATCGGCACCGCGGTCTTCCCGAACGCCGGGCTCAAGGTGTTTCTTACGGCTTCCGCGGAGGCGCGGGCCGCCCGGCGGCTGGCGCAGGAAGACAGGCCGCAGGCTCCCGCCGATGTCCGCCGGCAGGCTGTCGAGCTGACTCGGCGGGACGAAGCCGACGCCGGACGGGAGGTCGCCCCCTTGCGAGTTCCGCCGGACGCCAAAGTCATTGATACGACTGACCTTTCGTTCGACGAGCAGGTGAGCCGCGTGGTGGACCTGGCCCGGCACGCCTTCGCTTGACTCCCCCGGCTGTCGCGTCTACCCTACAAGGCTTGCCGATCCCATGGGGGGGCCGGCATTCTCACGCTCAGCCCGCACCAGCGGCGGATGTGATCACATGACGTCCGAAGCCTCGCACCAGACGGACCTCCCGCAGGAATCCCGCGGCACCGCTTCGCCCATCCGGGTGCGCCCCGATTTGTACGACGAGGGTTACTCCGACGCACAGTACGAAGAAATGATGAAGCTCTACGAGGGCACCCTCCAGAGCATCGCGGAAGGCGAAATCGTCAAATCGAAAGTGCTGCGCGTGACCGACACCCACGTGATTCTGGACGTGGGCTTCAAGTCGGAAGGCGCCGTGCCGGTCGAGGAGTTCAAGGACCCCAAGAGCGTGAAGCCGGGGGACGAGGTGGAGGTCTTCCTCGAGGACCTGGAGAACCAGGACGGCGCCGTCGTGCTGTCCAAGAAGAAGGCCGATTTCATGCGCGTGTGGGAGCGGATTCGGCACGCGTACGAGGCGGACGAGGCGGTGCAGGGCACGCTGGTGAAAAAGATCAAAGGCGGCGTGGTTGTGGACCTGATGGGCGTGGATGCCTTCCTGCCCGGCAGCCAGATCGCGCTGCGCCGGGTGCCGAACCTGGACGAACTCCTGGGTCAGACCTACCAGTTCAAGATCATCAAGCTCAACAAGCGGCGCCGCAACATCGTGGTCTCGCGCCGGGTGATTCTCGAGGCCGAGCGCGCGCACAAGCGCGAGCACCTGATGAAGGAGCTCGGCGTCGGTCAGGTTCGCAGCGGCGTCGTGAAGAACATCACCGATTTCGGCGCGTTCATTGACCTGGGCGGCGTGGACGGCCTTCTGCACATCACCGACATGAGCTACGGGCGGGTCTCGCACCCGTCCGAAGTGGTGCAGCTCGGCCAGGAACTGGACGTGAAGGTGCTGGACATTGATTGGGAGCGGGAGCGGATCTCGCTCGGCCTGAAACAGCTACAGGCGTACCCGTGGGACAACGTCGTGGAGAAGTACCCGGTCGGGGCGAGGGTGCAGGGCAAGGTCGTCAGCATCACGAACTACGGGGCGTTCGTCGAGCTGGAACCGGGCATCGAGGGGCTGGTCCACATCTCCGAGATGAGCTGGACCCGTAACGTGCGGCACCCCTCCAAGGTCGTCTCGATCGGTGAGACGATCGAGGCGGTGGTACTCAAGGTGGATCCGGCCGAGGAGAAGATCTCGCTCGGCATGAAGCAGACCGAGCAGGATCCCTGGATGGTGCTCCCCATGAAGTATCCGGTCGG
Organism: uncultured Gemmatimonadaceae bacterium; assembly: GCA_964627675.1. Taxonomy (GTDB): domain Bacteria; phylum Gemmatimonadota; class Gemmatimonadetes; order Gemmatimonadales; family GWC2-71-9; genus JACQHC01. The sequence continues at coordinate 35,476 of CAZVKD010000002.1, read as the reverse complement.
AACGCGCGTCACGGGGAAGGTGCGCAATCTGACGTCCTTCGGCGCGTTCGTGGAAATCGAGCCCGGCATTGACGGCTTGGTGCACATCTCGGACATGTCCTGGACCAAGCGGGTGCAACATCCCTCGGAAGTCGTGAAGAAAGGCGACACGGTCGAGGTGCTGATCCTCAACATTGACGCCGAGAACAAGCGGATCTCTCTGGGCTTGAAACAAGCGACCGAGGATCCGTGGCTTCGGATCGGCGAGACCTACCCCGTGGGGATGGATGTCTCGGGCCGCGTGGCGCGGTTTCAGGACAACGGGCTGGTGGTGGACATCGGCAACGACATCGAAGGGTTCGTGCCCCAGAGCCAGATCGCCCTGGCGCCGGAGGAAGATCCTCAGCGGGCGGTCAAGGAAGGCCAGCTGGTGGATTTGAAGGTGATGGAGGTCGATCCCATCCACCATCGCATCCTGTTGGCCGTCACCGGGTTCCCCCGGGAGCCCACGGCAGAGGCGGTGGCGCAGGACCCCGGCGTGATACCGGCCTCGGAGACGACCCCGGAGCCCGGCGGCGTGTGAGCGGGGCGTGTTCGTGCCCATTCGCCGGTGGCCGCTCGATCGCGCTCACCGGCGTTTTTCTTCCTTCCCGGACCTGAACGAACCATGACCAAGCGACTGGAGCAGCTCGAACGGCTGCGCGAGCAATCGGAGCAGGGTGGCGGAGCCGACCGCATCAACGCCCAACGGGAAAAGGGCAAGCTGACAGCCCGTGAGCGTATCGCGTTGCTGGTGGATCCCGGCTCCTTCGTGGAGCAGGATCGCTTCGTGACCCATCGCAGCACCGATTTCGGCCTGGCCGATCAGCGGGTCCTGGGGGACGGCGTCGTCACGGGCTATGGGACGATTGACGGCCGCCTGGTGTACGTGTTCGCGCAGGATTTTACGGTGTTCGGTGGCTCGCTGGCCGAAGCCCACGCGGGCAAGATCTGCAAGCTCATGGACACGGCCATGCGGGTGGGTGCGCCGATCATCGGCCTCAACGATTCCGGAGGGGCGCGCATTCAGGAGGGAGTGGTGTCGCTCGGCGGGTACGCGGACATCTTCCTCCGCAACACGCTGGCCTCGGGCGTCATTCCCCAGATCAGCGCGATCCTGGGGCCGTGCGCCGGAGGGGCTGTGTACAGTCCGGCCATCACCGACTTCGTGTTCATGGTGCGCGGAGTGTCGTACATGTTCGTCACGGGGCCCAACGTGGTGAAGACGGTCACGCACGAGGACGTGACGCCCGAGCAGCTCGGCGGCGCGGACGTGCACGGTTCCGTTTCGGGGGTGGCACACTTCGTCCACGACTCCGAGGCCGAATGCCTTGCCGAGATCCGTCGCCTGCTGAGCTTCATTCCCTCGAACAACCTCGACAGTCCGCCCCTGAAGCCGCCCGCCGGGGCTGCAGACCCCGCCGATCGCCGGGATCCCGAGTTGCTGGAACTGGTGCCCGAGAACCCCAACAAGCCCTACGACATGCACGAGGTGATCCGGCGCGTGGTGGACGACGGCGACCTGCTCGAAGTGCACCGGGATTACGGAACGAATCTGATCGTCGGGTTCGCGCGGCTGGCCGGTCACCCCGTGGGCGTCGTCGCCAATCAGCCCACCGTACTGGCAGGCGTGCTGGACATCAAGGCCTCGATGAAAGGGGCTCGGTTCATTCGTTTCTGCGACGCGTTCAACATCCCGCTGGTCACCTTCGAGGACGTCCCCGGCTTCTTACCCGGCGTGGATCAGGAGCACGGTGGGATTATCAAGCACGGCGCCAAGCTGCTCTTTGCCTTCGCCGAAGCGACCGTGCCTAAGCTCACGGTCATCACCCGCAAGGCGTACGGCGGGGCGTACGACGTGATGAGCTCCAAGCACATCCGCGGGGACTACAACCTGGCCTGGCCTACGGCGGAGATCGCGGTCATGGGACCGAAGGGCGCGGCGGAGATTCTGTTCCGGCGGGAAATCGCGGCCGCCGAGGACAAGGAGCGCCGCCTGGAGGAACTCGTGGCCGAGTATCGGGAGAAGTTTGCGCATCCGTATCACGCGGCGGCGCGCGGCTACCTGGATGACGTGATTGACCCGCGCGACACGCGGCCCCAGCTCGTCTCTGCGCTCAAGAGCCTGCTCGCCAAGCGCGATGCCAATCCGCCGAAGAAGCACGGGAATATCCCGTTGTGACCGTGCGCCGCGTCCTCATTGCCAACCGCGGCGAGATCGCCGTCCGTATCATTCGCGCCTGTCACGAGGAGGGTCTGGAAGCCGTCGCCGTGTACTCGGAGGTGGACGCCGGCAGCCCGCACGTCCGCGCCGCCGACTACGCGGTCGAGATCGGTCCCGCGCCGGCCACGGAGTCGTATCTCAACGTTGAGCGTCTGATTCGCGCCGCCCACGAGACCGGAGCGGACGCGGTGCATCCGGGCTACGGATTCCTGGCCGAGCGGGCTCATTTCGCCCGGGCGGTGGCAGACGCCGGGCTCATCTTCGTCGGGCCCCCGGCCGGCGCCATCGAGGCCATGGGCGAGAAGACCGAGGCGCGCCGCCGCATGGCCCACGCCGGCGTTCCCATCATTCCGGGGACCACGGTGCCGACGCCCGACGCGGACCAGGCGCTCGACGCGGCGCAGCGCGTCGGCTACCCGGTGATGCTCAAAGCCGCCGCGGGCGGAGGCGGGAAGGGGATGCGCCGGGCCGACGATCCGGCCTCGCTGCGCTCGGCGTTCCGTCAGGCCGCCTCCGAAGCCCGCTCGGCGTTCGGCGATGGCGCGCTGTACGTCGAGCGGCTGCTCGAGCGTCCTCGCCACATCGAGATCCAGGTGATCGCCGATCAGCAGGGGGCGACGACGCACCTCGGCGAGCGGGAATGCTCGGTGCAGCGCCGCCACCAGAAGCTCATCGAGGAGGCGCCGTCTTCGGGCGTGGATGCCGAGCTTCGACGGCGCATGGGCGAAGCCGCGGTGCGGGCAGCGCAGGCGGTGGGATACGTCGGCGCGGGCACCGTGGAGTTCCTGGTGGCCCCGGACGGGCAGTTCTACTTCCTCGAGATGAATACCCGCATCCAGGTCGAGCACCCCGTCACCGAGCTGGTTTATGGGGTGGACCTGGTCCGCGAGCAATTGCGGATCGCGGCGGGACGGCCGCTGTCGGTCGGGCCGCAGTCCCTGACGCCGCGCGGTCACGCCATCGAGTGCCGGATTACCAGCGAAGACACGGCCAATGATTTCCTGCCGTCCACCGGGCGCGTGGAGTATCTGCGGGTGCCGGGTGGGCCCGGCGTTCGATGGGACGGCGGGATCGAGATCGGCACCGACATCGGCCTCTACTACGATCCGCTCCTCGCCAAGCTGATCGTCTGGGCGGAGGATCGGGCGCGGGCCATCCAGCGCATGGCGCGGGCACTCGACGAGCTGGTGATCGGGGGCGTCGCCACCTCGCAGCCGTTCCATCGCCGCGTCATGGCCGATCCGGTCTTTCGGTCCGGGCGGTATCACATCGGCTATATGGACGAGGTCGGCCCGGACCTGCTCCGCCACGAGCCCGAACCGGCGGAGGTGGAACTGATGGCGATCGCGGCCGCGTTGGCCGAACACCAGCGCCGGCGCGTCCCGACCGAATCGCACGGCGCCGCAAGCCCCGGTGGGGCGTCGGCCTGGCTGAGGAGCGCCCGGCTCGGAGCGCTGCGGTGGCCACGGTAACCATCGAGCGACTGGTGGCCGGAGGAGACGGCGTGGCACGGCTGGCCGATGGCATGGTCGTTTTCGTTCCGCGCACGGCGCCCGGGGATCAGGTGGAGATAGACGTGATCCAGCGCGGGCGGCGCTTCGGGCGGGGGCGGCTTCGGCGCGTGATCACCGAGGGCCCTGGGCGGGTGGCGCCTCCATGCCATCACTACGTGCGGGATCGCTGCGGGGGCTGTCAGCTGCAGCACGTCTCGATCGAGACGCAACAGGAGGCCAAGCGCGGGTTCGTGCGAGACGCGTTACGGAGGATCGGCGGCCGGGCGGAGGCGGAGCCGGCGCTGGAACCCTCGCCGCAGGCCTGGCACTACCGCACCAACGTCAGACTCGCGATCCACCAGGGGCGGGCGGGGTTTCACGCCTATGACGATGCAAGCGTCTTCGCGCTCGAGCGGTGCGCCATCGCCGCGGAGCCGCTGATGGCGCTCTGGGCGCTTCTGCGGGATTCGCCGCCGCCGGCCGGCGGGCTCATCCTGCGCATGGATCGCGAGGGAGGGCTGCACGTGGTGGTGGAGGGCACGGAGGCGCCCTGGACCGGGCCGGCCGAGATTGAGCGGTCGGTGGGTCGGGCGCTCTCGTGGTGGTGGCGGCCGCGGGGCGGGGCGGCGCGGGTCGTTGCGGGTCCCCAGACGGGGGTTCCGGCCCTTGCCTTCGAGCAAGTCAATCCCGCGCTGGCCTCGCGCATCCGGCAGGCCGCGGTGCAGGCGCTCGGCGACGTAGCGGAGCGCGTTGTCTGGGACCTCTACGGCGGGGTGGGAGATACAGCGCGCCTGCTCGCTCAGCAGGGGGCCCGCGTGTGGAGCGTGGAACGAGATCGCGCCGCCGTGACCTGGGCCGTGCGGCAGGCCAGCGCGGCGGGCTCGATCAATCATGTAGCGGGATTGGTGGAAGAAACGCTGCACCGCCTGCCGGAGCCGGCCGCCGTCGTGGTCAATCCTCCGCGAACCGGGCTGCACCGCCGGGTCGCCGATCAACTGGAGCGCTGGGGAGCGCGACGCCGCGGGACGGCGCGGCTGTGCTATGTCTCCTGCGACCCGGCCACGCTGGCCCGGGACCTCGCGCGGATGCCGTCGTTTGCGTTGCGGGACATTCGGGCGTACGACCTGTTTCCGCAAACGGCCCACGTGGAGACGCTGGCCGTGCTCCAGGCGACATGAAGTACACGGTCGTCGCGGGGCAGCGAACCTTCGACGTCGAGATCGTGGGTTCGACCGTCCGGCTGAATGGAAACGAGTTTGAGGCCGAGTTGCGAGACATCCCGGGTACGCCGCTCGTCTGCCTGCGAACCAGTCGCGCGGTGCGGACTTTCGTGCTGAAACGCGATCCCGAGTGGTGGATCGTGGAGTCTTGCGGCGAGCGCGTTACCATGGGCGTGCTGGACGAGCGCGCTCGGGCGGTGCGCGCAGCTGCAGAGGGGCACCGGCCCCCAGAGGCCCACGGTGTGATTCGCGCGCCGATGCCCGGCCGGGTGCTCCGCATCGAAGTCGCCCACGGCGATCGGGTGGCACAGGGCACTGGTCTGGTGGTGCTCGAGGCCATGAAAATGGAAAACGAGATCCGCTCGCCCGGCGCCGGGACAGTACAGGCCGTCCTGGTGGAACCCGGCGCAGCGGTCGAGAAAGGCGCTCCGCTGGTGGAGATTATCTCGCAGGGTTGACCCTCCCTCGTAAGCCGGCTAGCTTCGGTGGCTACTTGCACTTAGGCCTACTCGCTGGCATCGGGAAACAGGGCGTGATGCGGACACGAACATACTCGCAGACACCCGCGGAGTTGGATCATCGCTGGCACCTGGTGGACGCCGACGGCGTCTCGCTCGGTCGCCTGGCGAGCGTGGTAGCGCAGCTCATCCGCGGCAAGCACAAGCCGACCTTCACGCCGCACATGGATGGCGGGGATTTCGTCATCGTGGTCAACGCCGCCAGGGTTCGGTTGACCGGACGCAAATGGCAGCAGAAGCGCTACTTCCGGCATTCGGGATACATGGGGCACGAGCGCTTCACCCCCGCGTCGCGTGCTCGCCCCGAGCGTGTGATCGAACATGCCGTTTTCGGCATGCTGCCCAAGAACACGCTCGCCCGCCAGCGCCTGCGTCATAAGCTTCGGGTGTACGCGGGGCCAGAACATCCCCACGCCGCCCAGCAGCCGGGTCGCGTTGACCTGAGAAAAGCGGGGGCGGTGGCATGACGATCGTTCAGCCGGAGCTGCGGTGGCAGGCGGTGGGGCGCCGCAAGACGTCGGTGGCCAGGGTGTATCTCACGCCCGGGTCCGGGAAGTGGGATGTGAACGGTCGGACGCTCGGGGATTACTTCCCGCGGCGTTCTCTGGTCCAGCACATCCAGGAGCCCTTCGCGGTGACCGACACGCTGGGGGCTTTTGACGTTCGGGCCCTGGTGCATGGCGGTGGGATGACCGGACAGGCCGGCGCGCTCCGCCTGGCGATTGCCCGGGCGCTGGTCGGCGCCGACGACACGCATCGCCGCAAGCTGCGCGAGCAGAAACTGTTGACCCGAGACCCCCGCGCGGTGGAGCGCAAGAAGCCCGGCCGGCCGGGGGCCAGGAAGCGCTTCCAGTTCAGCAAGCGGTAAGCGGTGGCCGTGCGCGATCGACCGTCAGCGGCCGGCGGCCAGGCCGCTACCCGTTCGCCCCAGGGCGAGCCCGCCGAACCAGCGGCTGCTGAACCGAGAACTCTTGACACACACCGCCGGATCCTGCTCCGGGTGTTCACGTCGGTGAATCAGAGCGGGAGAGGAAGGTGGTGGCGGATTCAACCCAGAGACGAGGAGTCATGACGCAGCCGCAGTTGCAGGAATTGCTCGAAGCCGGCGTGCACTTCGGCCACCAGACGCGACGGTGGAATCCCAAGATGCGCCGGTTCATTTTCGCCGAACGATCGGGCATCTACCTCATTGACTTGCAGAAGACGTTGCGCCAGCTCCAGGCGGCGCAGGAGCTGCTGCGGAGCGTGGTGATGCGGGGCGAGGGCGTGCTGTTCGTGTGCACCAAGAAACAGCTCAAGAACATCCTGCGCGTCGAGGCCGAACGCTGCGGCGCGTTCTGGGTGACGGAACGGTGGCTTGGCGGGCTGCTCACGAACTTCCAGACGATCAAGAAGCAGGTGCGCCGCCTGAAGGAGATCGAGCAGGGCCTCGAAGACGGGGCGTATGACTTCTTCACCAAGAAAGAGCAGCTGCTGTTCGAGCGGGAACGGCAGAAGCTCAATCGGTATCTGGAGGGCATCAAGAACATGGGGCGGCTGCCGGGGGCCCTGTTCGTGGTGGACGCCAAGAAGGAACGCATTGCGATCGCGGAGGCCAACAAGCTCGGCATTCCCGTGGTCGCCATCGTTGACACCAATGCCGATCCCGATCTCATCACGGTGCCGATCCCGGGAAACGACGACGCCATTCGGTCCGTGTCCCTCATCACGCACGCGTTGGTGGACGTGATTGCGGAGGCCCGCGCGCAGGTTCCGCTGCGGGAAGCGACGGAAGAGGGCGAGGGGTACACCTATTCCACGGACGCGGGCACCGAGGGCGAGCCTGAGGATCGGCCGAGGCGCAAGCGCGTGCGGCGGCGCCGGCGCCCGAAGCCCGAGGCAATCGTGGCGCGCCTGAAGGGCGAGCCGGGAGGCGAGTCGGCGGACCTCGGCGCAGCAGAGACCGCCGAGGGCTGATCGCGGCCGGGCGCCGCGGCGGCCGAGCCCACACCGCCGCTCTCGGGCCGGTTACCGGGCCTCGAGAGGCGGCGGTTTTCACGTACGGGAGTCTGAAGGAGAAACACGCGGGATATGACAATCACGATTACGGCAAAAGACGTGGCGGCCCTGCGCGCCCGAACCGGCGCGGGCATGATGGACTGCAAGCATGCCCTGGAGGAGGCGGGCGGGGACATGGAGAAGGCCGTGGACCTGCTGCGCAAGAAAGGCATTGCCAAGGGCGAACGGCGAGCCGGCCGTGGAACGTCCGAAGGCGTCATCGGCAGTTACATCCACCACAACGGGAAGGTCGGCGTGCTGGTGGAGGTCAACTGTGAGACGGACTTCGTGGCACGCACCGAGGACTTTCAGAACCTCGCTCGCGACCTGGCCATGCACATTGCGTCGCACGACCCCACGCCCATCGCGGTTCGGGTCGAGGACGTTCCCGCCGACCTGCTGGAGCGCGAGAAGGCGATCTATCGCGCCCAGGCCGCCGAGTCGGGCAAGCCCGAGAAGATCTGGGACAAGATGGTCGAAGGGAAACTCAAGAAGTTTTTCCAGGAACGCGTCCTGCTCGAGCAGACGTTCGTCAAGGACGACAAACTCACCGTGGGCGATGTGGTCAGGGCCATTTCGGGAAAAGTGGGCGAGAACGTCGTCGTCAGTCGGTTCGTGCGGTTCAAACTGGGAGAAGGGTGATGCCGCAGCTCGCCTACCGGCGGGCCCTCGTGAAGTTGTCCGGCGAGTCGCTCGCGGGACAGCGCGGCTTCGGCCTCGATTTCGGCGTGATCGAGCGGCTGGCGCAGGAAGTCGCGGGCGTGCACGCGCTGGGAGCGAGCCTGGGTCTCGTGGTCGGCGGCGGCAACATCGTTCGCGGCACCGAAGCCAGCCAGCAGGGTATGGACCGAGTGTCGGCTGATTACATGGGCATGCTCGCCACCGTCATCAACGCGCTGGCGCTCCAGGACATCCTGGAGCGCCGCGGCATTGAAACCCGGGTCATGACGGCAATCCGCATGGAGGAACTGGCGGAGCCCTACATTCGGCGTCGGGCGCAGCGGCACCTGGAGAAGGGTCGGGTGGTCATCTTCGCCGCCGGCACCGGGAACCCCTATTTCTCCACGGACACGGCCGCCGTGTTGCGCGCGCTGGAGATCGAGGCGGACCTGTTGGTCAAGGCAACGGGGGTGGACGGGGTGTACACCGCAGATCCCAAGCGGGACGCCGCCGCCCGGTTCATTCCGGAGCTGACCTTTCAAGACGCGCTGGTCCGGGGCCTCGCCGTCATGGACGCGAATGCCTTCGGCCTGTGCAAGGAGAACGGACTTCCCATCGTTGTCATGAACGTCAACCAGCCCGGCGCGATCGCCCGCGTCCTCAGCGGGGAGCGCGTCGGCACCCTTGTCCGATGAGCACCCTCCCCGACATTACGCGACACGCCAAAGAGGCCATGCAGAAGGCGATCGACAACACCAAGCACGAGCTGGCCTCGATTCGCAGCGGCAAGGCGACGACCAGCCTGCTGGACGTGGTGCGCGTGGAGGCCTACGGGCAGCATCTCCCGTTGAATCAGGTGGCGAGCGTGGCCGCGCCGGAGGCCCGGCTGCTCACGGTCCAGCCCTGGGACAGGACGCTGCTCGGGGCCATCGAGCGCGCCATTCGCGCCTCGGATCTTGGGCTCAATCCGGCCAATGACGGCGCCCTCATCCGCATTCCGCTGCCACCGCTCACGGAGGAGCGGCGCAAGGAGCTGGTGAAGGTGGTGCACAAGCTCGCCGAAGAAGGGCGGATTGCCATCCGCCATGCCCGGACGGACGCGATTGCCCAGGTGAAAAAGGTCGAGCACGTCTCCGAGGACGATAAGCATCGCACCGACAAGGAAGTGCAGAAGCTGCACGACGACGCCATCAAGCAGATTGACGCGATCGTGAAGGCCAAGGAGCACGAGATCATGGAGGTCTGACCTCCTCGGGGCGATGGCAGGATCACTCGGGCGGCGGATCGCCGTCGCGGCGGTCGCCATTCCCCTGGCGGCCGGAGCAGTGTACGCGGGCGGCTGGATGCTGGTGGGCGTGTTGGCCCTGCTGGGCGTGGCCGGCGCCCGGGAGGTTTTCGCGCTGGCCGCCCGTCGCGGCATCCAGGCGATGGCGGCCGTGGGATTCGCCGGTGCCACGCTCTTTCCGGTCCTGGCCTACCTCACCCGGACGCAGCCGAGTATCGGCGACTGGATCCTGCTCCTGCCCGCCGCGTGGCTTCTCGTGGTCCTGGGGACCGCCACGGCCACGCGCTCGCCGGATCGCGGGCCGATGGCCGGTATCGGCGTCACGCTGCTGGGCGCGACCTATGCTGGCGCACTGCCGGCGACGTTGATCGTCCTGCGGTATCCACCGGGAGGCGCCGACCCCGGCCCGGCCACGGCGCTCGCCTTTCTCCCACTCGTGACCACATGGGCGTGTGACACGTGCGCCATGGCGGGTGGCGCCGCATTCGGGGGAGCCAAGCTTGCGCCGGCGCTGAGCCCCTCGAAGACCTGGTCGGGCGCCGTCGCCGGGTCGCTGGGAGCCGTGCTCGTGGCGCCGCTGTGGGGCACGTTGGTCGTGGGCGGCCTGGGACTGAACGTTCCCCTGTGGCAACTGGTGGCCTGCGGGGCCTTCGTTGGCACGGCCGGGCAGTTCGGCGATCTGGCCGAGTCACTGCTCAAGCGCGAGGCGGGGGTGAAGGATTCCGGGGTGTTCTTTCCCGGCCATGGCGGGGTGCTGGACCGACTCGATTCGCTGTACTGGACCGTTCCGGGCACCGCGCTGATCCTGGCGGTGGGCGGGGGAGGAGGACCGTGATCGGGGTCGCCATCCTGGGCTCGACCGGGTCAATCGGCACCAGCGCCCTCCGCGTGCTGGGCCGGCATCGCGACCGCTTCCGCGTGGTGGCGCTCACGGCGTACGACTCGGGGGACCTGCTCGAGCGACAAGCGCGCGAGACGGGCGCGGCGTTCGTTGGCCTGGTGCGGGGAGCCGGCAACGCGGATGCCGCGCGTGGTTCCAGGGGCGAGTCCTGCCTGGTGGAGGCCGCGACCCACCCCGAGGTCAAGGTGGTGGTCAATGCCGTCGTCGGCGCCGCCGGTCTTCGTGCGACGCTGGCGGCGCTGGGCGCGGGAAAGCGAGTGGCGCTGGCGAACAAAGAGACCCTGGTGATGGCCGGGGACCTGGTCCTGGAGACGGCCCGCCGCGGCGGAGGAGAGCTTGTGCCGATCGATTCCGAGCACAGCGCGGTGCTGCAATGCGTGACCGGCGCCGGGCCCGGGACGGTTCGACGGCTCATCCTGACGGCCTCAGGCGGCCCATTCCGGCAGTGGCCGGCCGAGCGTTTGGCGGCGGCCACGCTGGAGCAAGCCCTCGATCATCCGACGTGGCGCATGGGGCCGAAGATCACGGTGGACAGCGCCACCATGGTCAACAAGGCTCTGGAAGTGATCGAGGGACACTACCTCTTTGGCGTGGGGTACGAGGCGATCGAGGTGGTGGTGCACCCGCAATCCGTGGTTCACGGCTTCGTGGAGTTCACCGACGGCTCGGTCCTGGCGCAAGTCGGGTTCCCGACCATGGAGCTGCCCATCCTGTATGCCCTGACCCACCCCGAGCGCCTGCCCGACGACGGCGCGCGGCGGTTCGATCCCGTGGCCATCGGCTCGCTGACGTTCGAGCCCCTGCGACGCGACGCGTTTCCCGCATTCGAGCTTGGCGTGAACGCCGGGTGCCGAGGGGGCACCGCTCCGGCGGTCTTCAACGCGGCGAACGAGGTCGCGGTGCAGGCCTGTCTTGACCGCCGCCTGCCGTTCGGCCGAATCCCCCACGTCATCGCGCGGGTGTTGGAGGCGCACGACGTCCAGGCGGCGCACGACCTGGAGGGCATCCTGGCGGCTGACCGCTGGGCCCGTGAGCGCGCGGAGGCGGCGTGCTGCTGACCATCATCGCGGCCATCTTCGTTCTCGGCGTCGTGATCTTCGTGCACGAGCTGGGACATTTCCTGGCGGCCAAGGCCGCCGGCGTTGGCGTGGTGCGCTTCTCGATCGGGTTCGGTCCCGCCACCCCGCTGCGCGTCCGCCGGGCCGGCACCGAGTACGTCGTGTCGTGGATTCCGCTCGGCGGCTACGTGATGATGGCGAGCGAGGAAGAGGCCGAGGTTGACCGGCGGAGCGGCGCGGCGGCCCTCGAGGGCGGCGGCGAAGGAGATGCCACGGGGGGATTCCCTCCTGAACAAGTCTTCGAGCGAAAGCCGCTCCTGGCGCGCGTCGGCGTGCTGGTCGCCGGCGTCACCATGAACGCGGTCTTTGCCTGGTTGGTGTACGCGAGCCTCGCCGCCGTGTATGGCCGCGTGGAGGATCCGACCACGACCGTCGCCGAGGTGGACACCACGCTGCTGCCGGAAGCCGCAGCGGCCTGGAAGGCGGTGCCCTTGCCGGCCACGGTGCTGCGGGTGAACGCCCGACTGATTGCGCGCTGGGAAGACATCACCCAGGCCGTGTTGGATCACACGAGCCAGGATCTGCGATTCGACTTGGCGGGCCGGTCGGAGCCGCTCTTCGTACCCCTGCCACCCCGCGACGGCGATGCCCGGGTAGCGTTGCTCCGCGCCTTGATCCCGCGGTGGGAGCCGCGGTTGGGAGAGGTCGCGCCGGGTCGCGTGGCGGATCGGGCCGGGCTTGCGCCCGGCGACCTGGTCCTTCGCGCCAACGAGGATTCGGTACGGCACTGGCAACAGCTGGTGCGAGTGATCGAGGGACACCCCGGGGACACCGTGGTGCTGGTTGTCCTGCGGGGGGAGGCCCGCATCACGGTGCCGGTGGTCCCCGTCCCGGAAGAAGGCCGCGACGCGAGAACCGGCGCGACGCGAATCGTGGGGAAGATCGGGGTCGGGGTCCAGGCGCCGGTGGTGCGGCAGCGTTTCGGGCCGGTTGACGCCGTGATCGAGGGCGCGCGCCGGGTGGCGGCGGACGCCGGCATGGTCGGGGCTGCGGTGAAGGGGCTGGTGCTCGGTCAGATCTCCGCGCGAGAACTGGGCGGCCCCATCTTCGTGGGGCAGCTGTCGGGGCAGCTCGCCCGCGTGGGCTTGGAGCCGCTGCTCTCCTTCCTCGCGCTGTTCTCGGTGAACCTCGCCGTGTTGAATCTCTTGCCCATTCCCGTGCTGGACGGCGGCCGGCTGGTGTTCTTGCTGGCCGAGGGCGTGCTACGCCGCCCGCTGCCGCGAGCCTGGCGGATTCGCCTGAGTCAGGCGGGCGTGGCCCTCTTGCTCGCGGTCATGCTGCTGGCGCTGGCGAATGACGTGCTGAGGATCGTGGGGCGCTAGCCGGACGATCACCCACGATGCGAGGACGATTCGAGGAACGGCCGATGCGTCATCAGGCCTCGCGATGGTCTGCGGCCGCCGGTTCCCGGATCGTCGGTCGGACGGGCGCCCCGGGGGCTCACCGGTTCCCCAGCAGGATCACCACCAGGGCGGCCAGCACCACCACGGCGAGGGCCGCGAGCGCCAGCACCCACCCGGGGCGGTCCTTGCGGGGAGGCGCTCGCATCGCACGGATCACGGTGCTGGGGCCCACGCCGAAGCTCTCGGTCCGCCGGGTCTCCGCTTGAATCTGCTGAAGCTCCTGTAACAGATCGAAGGCCGAGGGGTAGCGGTCGTCGGGGTGCTTGGCGAGGCACTTCAGGATGATCCGCTCCAGCCGGCGGGACAGGGCGGGGTTCTTCACTCGCGGGGACTCCGGCGGGACCTCCACGTGCATGCGCGCCAGCTCGAACCAGTCGGTGGACTTGAAGGGCACCTCACCGGTGGCTGCCTTGTACAGGGTCACGCCCAGCGCGTAGAGATCACTGCGCCCATCGAGGGGTCGTCCCTGCGCCTGCTCGGGTGACACGTAGGCCGCCGTGCCGATCGTCATGTTCACGCCCGTGGCCGTCACGTAGCTCGCGAGGGCCCGGGCGATCCCGAAATCGGCGATCACCGCTGTCCCGTCTTCCGTGAACATTATGTTGTCGGCCTTGATGTCCCGATGGACGATGCCGGCCTGATGCGCGTACGCGAGTCCGGTGACGACATCCACGGCGATCCGCACGAGGTCTGTTTCCCGGAGCGCACCCTCGCGACCGACCCGTGCCGCGAGGGAATCGGGATAGAAGTCCATCGCGAAGTACGTGAGGTCGTCGGCCTCGCCGAAATCAATCACCCGGACGATGTTGGGATGCCGCAGGTCCAGGGCCACCTTGGCTTCGTTGCGGAAGCGCGTGGCGAACTGCTCGTCTCCCGCGTAGCGCGGCCGGAGGATCTTGAGCGCGACCGCCGCGCCAGCCCCGCTGCGTGCGGAGAACACCCAGGCAAACCCCCCCTGACCGATTAACTTGTCAATGGTGTAGGGGCCCACGGTCCGACCGACCAGCTGCTCCGGCTCCAAGGTCATGTGGTAGACTTTACAGGGTGGTAGACGGGGGGTAAATTACTCTGCTGCGCACACATACGCGCAGCCACCGCAAGCAGTGCCGCCGCCGGCTGTTGGAGGATACACGTTTCATGGGCTTTGACAAGAACGCCGTTATCGAGCGCTATCGGACGGCGCCGAACGACACCGGCTCGGCGCGCCTGCAGGTCGCGCTTCTCACCGAGCGCATCAACTCCCTCACGGATCACTTTCGCAGCCATCCCAAAGACCATCACGGCCGGCGTGGCCTGCTCATGATGGTCAGCAAACGCCGGCGCATTCTCGAATACCTCAAGCGACGCGACCTCGAGGGCTACCGGCGGCTCATTGAAGAACTCGGCCTGCGCCATTAGCGCGCTCAATCTCCCCGCGGCGTCCCGGAACGTCCTGCCGGGACGCCGCGGTACATCCGTACGTGACACTCTGAAACTCCTATGACCGCTCTTCATCTCGAACGTACCATCGCCGGCCGCACGCTTCGGCTCGAGTCCGGACGGCTGGCCAAACAGGCGGCCGGGAGCGCCCTGCTGCAGTTTGGCGAGACCATCGTGCTCGCGGCGGTCACCGTGGCCGACACGGTGACCGCCTTGCCGTTCTTCCCCCTGACCGTGGAGTACCGCGAGAAGAGCTACGCAGCGGGGAAGATTCCCGGTGGCTTCATCAAACGGGAGGGTCGCCCGAGCGACGACGAAATCCTCGCGGGACGATTGGTAGATCGTTCGATCCGCCCGCTGTTTCCCGACGGCTTCAAGCACGAGGTACAGGTGTTCCTGTACGTGCTGTCGGCGGATCAGGAGAACGACGCCGATGTTCTGGGGATTACCGCGGCGTCGCTGGCGCTCTCGCTCTCTCCCGTCCCGTGGAACGGCCCCATTGCCGGCGTTCGCGTTGGACGGGTGAACGGCCATTGGGTGCTCAACCCCACGTTCCAGCAGCTGGAGCTGAGCGATATTGACATGGTGGTCGCCGGCACCCGGGGCTCGATCATGATGGTCGAAGGCAGCACCCTGGAACTGCCCGAAGAGCAGGTGGCCGAGGCCCTGGCATTCGCGCAGCAGGGTATCGCGGAGCTGATCGCCATGGAGGACGAGCTGATCCGCACGGCGGGCAGGCCCAAGATGGCCTGGACCAGAGTCGCGCCCCCGGAGGATCTCGCCGCCCGGGTGCGGGAGCTGGTGGGGGAACGGGTGCAGGAGGCGCTGAACCTTCCCGTGAAGGGCGAACGGGCCCAGGCCCTCGCCGCGCTTCGATCCACCGTGGTCGAGCAGCTGTCGGAGGCCTTCCCCGAGAACCTGAAGGACGTGGGCGCGGTGCTGGACGATATCGAGTACGAGACAATGCGGGCGCAGGTCCTCGACCGGGGGGAGCGCATAGACGGGCGCGATCCGGACACTGTGAGGCCCATCACCTGCGAAGTGGGCCTCCTGCCGAGGGCGCACGGTTCAGCCCTCTTCACTCGCGGCCAGACCCAGGCGCTGGTGTCCACCACGCTCGGCACGGTATCGGACGAGCAGCGCATCGATACGATCGACGTGGCCCAGGAAACCACCAAGAGCTTCATGCTGCATTACAACTTCCCGCCGTTTTCCACCGGCGAGGTGCGACCGATTCGCGGGGTGTCGCGGCGTGAGGTTGGCCATGGCGCCCTGGCGGAGCGCGCGCTGCAGGGCCTGTTGCCGCCCTACGACCAGTTCCCGTACACGATCCGCGTGGTATCGGACATTCTGGAGTCCAACGGATCGTCGTCCATGGCCACAGTGTGCGGCGGGTCGCTCGCGCTGATGGATGCGGGCGTTCCCATGAAGGCGTCGTGTGCCGGCGTGGCGATGGGGCTGATCAAGGAGGGCGACCGGGTGGCCGTGCTGACGGACATCCTCGGCACGGAAGACCACCTGGGCGACATGGACTTCAAGGTGGCCGGGACGCGGGACGGCGTGACGGCGATACAGATGGACATCAAGATTCAGGGACTCGAGCTTGCGGTGATCAGGCAAGCGTTGGCCAAGGCCCGCGTGGGGCGGCTCCACATCCTCGACGTCATGGATCAGACGCTGGCGCGCCCCCGTTCGACCCTTTCCAAGTACGCCCCGCGGATCATCACGTTCCAGATCAAACCGGATCGCATCGGCGACATCATCGGTCCGAAAGGCAAGACCATCCGCGGCATCCAGGATCAGACCGGCGCTGAGATCAACGTGGACGACTCGGGTCTGATCACCATCTCCTCGACCAGCGGCGAGGCCGGCGAGCGCGCCAGAGAGATGATTCAGGCCCTGGTGCAAGAGCCCGAAGTGGGGCAGATCTACGAGGGAACGGTGAAGAGCACCACCGCGTTTGGCGCATTCGTCGAAATCCTTCCCGGTGTCGAGGGCCTGCTCCATATCTCCGAGCTGCAGCACGGGCGCACCGAGCGCACCGAAGACGTCGTGAAGAAAGGCGACCACGTCCGCGTGAAGCTGATCGAGGTGGACGGGCGCGGGAAGATGCGGTTGTCGCGGAAGGCCGTCCTGGACAAGCCGTAGTCCTCGTCCGATGCAGACCGTGAAGCTGGACGAGGGTCTCTACCAGACCACCGCCGACAACGGCGTGACGGTCCTGTCGGAGGCCATGCCCGCCGTTCGGTCGGTGGCCGTGGGCGTGTGGGTGCGGACGGCCTCGGCGCATGAGAACCCGCATACCATGGGGGTCTCCCACCTGCTCGAGCACATGGTGTTCAAAGGCACCGCCCGGCGGAGCGCGCGGGACATCGCGCTCGAACTGGAAGCGCGGGGCGGCGCCCTCGACGCGTTCACGTCGCGGGATCACACGTCCTTCCAGGCGCGCGTGCTGGATGAGGACCTGCCGCGGGCGCTGGACGTCCTGACCGATCTGGTGCGCAACCCGTCGTTGCGGGAGACGGATCTCGCGCTCGAACGCAGGGTCGTGTTGGAGGAGATCAGCACGGTGGAAGACACACCGGACGATCTCGTCTTCGATCTGCACGCCCGCACGCTGTGGCCGGAGCATCCCTACGGGTTCCCCATTATCGGGACGCGCGAGACCGTGGGCGGCCTCCAGGCCGATGACCTGCGCGCGCTCCACCTGCAAGCGTATCACCCGCGGCACGTGGTAATCGCGGCGGCCGGCAGCCTCCATCACGAGGTCCTGCTCAAGCTGTTGGCCCGGTGCGGATGGTTCACCTTCGACCCCGGTCCGGAGCCGCGGGGCGTCCCGCCGGTCCCACCCGGTTGTCGGACCGAGCGCCGAGTCGAACGCGATACGGCGCAAATGCACGTGGTGCTCGGCACGGATACGTTCCCCTACGGAGACCGGCGGCGCTACGCGTTGCTGTTGATCAGCACCGTGCTGGGAGGCGGGATGTCGAGCCGCCTGTTTCAGCGGGTCCGCGAGGAACTGGGACTGGCCTATTCGGTGCATTCCTTCCAGTCGTTCTACCAGCAGGCCGGCGTGGCCGGGGTGTACGTCGGTACGCACCCCTCAACCAGCCAGCAGGCCGTGGAGGCCATCCGCGAGGAATTGCAGCGGATATCGCGAGAGGGGCTGGTTGGCGCCCAGCTGGTCGAGGCCGCGCAGCAAGTGAAGGGGCAGGTCACGCTCGGGCTCGAAAGTCCCGCCGCGCGCATGTACCGACTGGCGACCCTGGCGTTGTACGACGAGCCCTACCGGACCCTGGATCAAGTGCTGGCGGAGATTGACCGGGTGGGTCAGAATGACGTTGCCGCGGTCGCCGCGGAGTTCTACCCCCCGGACCGCCAGGCCGTCGTCTGGCTGGGACCGGTCGGGGCATCGCCATCAGCCAACTGACGAGCGAGCCATGATCATCGGCGTCCCCAGAGAGATCAAGACGAACGAGAACCGCGTGGCGTTGGTGCCGGCCGGGGCTGAGGTGCTGGTGGCCGACGGGCACACGGTGTTGGTGGAGGCCGGCGCCGGCGTGGGGAGCGGGTTCCCGGACGCGGCCTACCAGAACGTGGGGGCGAGGATCGTACCCACGGCGCGCGCCGTGTGGGCCGAAGCCGACATGATCATGAAGGTGAAAGAGCCGATCTCGCCCGAGTGGCCCCTGATGCGCCCCAAGCAGGCCATCTTCACGTATTTCCATTTTGCGGCCAGCGAAGACCTGGTACGGGCCGTGGTGCAGTCTCAGTGCATCGCGCTTGCCTACGAGACCGTGCAGCTCGATTCCGGGGAACTTCCCCTGCTCACGCCCATGAGTGAAGTGGCCGGGCGCATGGCCGTGCAGGAGGGCGCGAAGTACCTCGAAGCCGTCAGCGGCGGCTCGGGCATCTTGCTTGGCGGGGTTCCAGGCGTGCTGCCGGCCCAGGTGCTCGTGATCGGCGGCGGGGTGGTCGGCACGAATGCGGCGCGGATGGCGGCGGGACTCGGGGCCAGTGTCACGCTGCTCGACCTGTCGCTCGACCGGCTGCGGTATCTGGCAGACGTCATGCCCGCCAACGTTCGATTGCTGTATTCCAACCGCCGCAACATCCTCGACCAGCTGAGCCAGGCCGATCTCACGATCGGGGCCGTCTTGGTACCCGGGGCCAAGGCGCCCAAGCTGGTGCGCCGCGAGGACCTCAAACTGATGAAACCGGGGTCGGTCGTGGTGGACGTGTCGGTGGATCAGGGCGGGTGCATCGAGACGATCCGGCCGACTACGCACGAGAATCCCACCTACATCGTGGACGGCGTGGTGCATTACGGCGTGGCCAACATGCCGGGGGCGGTTCCCCGCACGTCCACGCTGGCGCTCACCAACGCCACCCTCCCGTACGCCAGACGACTGGCGCGGGACGGCTGGCGAGCGGCCTGTCGGGCCGATCGCGCGCTGCGGTTGGGGCTGAACGTGGTCGAGGGGAAAGTGGTCTACCCGGGCGTGGCCGAGGCTTTTGGACTGCCGTTGGTGCCAGTGGACTCGGTGGTGTAGGGACGCAACGGTTTAAGTCTCGGGCTTGTCAGCACTTAGGGGCGTTCATTATGTTAGTGCGCCCGTGCGCTGCCCCACATGGCCAGCGCGGCACGCTCGCCACCCGTTCGGCAACCCGAGTGCGACAACCCTGATGCGCTGGCCCAAGCTGAAGCTGGGAAGCCTCCTTCCTGCGAACGAGATCGCGGTTGATCTCGGCACATCCAACACGCTGATTTACGTCCGCGGCGAGGGCATCGTGCTCAACGAGCCGTCCGTCGTCGCGGTCGAAAAAGGCACCGGCGTCGTCAAAGGCATCGGCCTCGAAGCCAAGCGGATGCTGGGGCGCACGCCCGAGGGCATTCTCGCCGTGCGGCCGCTCAAGGACGGAGTGATCGCCGACTTCGATGTCACCGAGAAGATGCTGCGGTACTTCCTCTCGTCCATCATCCAGAAACACGTCTTTCGGGTCAAGCCGCGGGTGATCGTCTGTGTGCCCAGCGGCATCACGGAGGTGGAGAAACGGGCGGTGCGGGATAGCGCGCACTCCGCGGGCGCCAAGGACGTGTACATGGTGGCCGAGCCCATGGCCGCGGCCATCGGGGTGGGCCTGCCGGTGGAGACGCCCACGGGCAACATGGTGATTGACATCGGTGGCGGGACCACGGAAATCGCGGTGATCGCGCTGTCGGGTATCGTATCCGACACCTCCATCCGCACCGGTGGGGACGAGCTGGATCAGGCCATCGTGCAGTTCATGCGCAAGAACTACAACTTGCTCATCGGCGAGCCGACGGCCGAAGCCATCAAGATTCAGATCGGGTCGGCGGCGCCGGTGGGAGAAGAGCGGGATATGGAAGCCAAGGGACGGGACCTCGTCTCGGGCATTCCGAAGGTGGTGCGGGTCCATTCCAGCGAGATTCGCGAAGCCATTCAGGAACCCATCCAGCAGATCGTGGACGCCGTCCGGCGGGCCCTGGAGATCACGCCGCCCGAGCTGGCCAGCGATATCGTGGATCGCGGCATCGTGATGGCCGGCGGCGGCTCGCTGATTCGCGGGCTGGATGTGCTGCTGTCGCAGGAAACTTCGCTGCCCATTCGAGTGGACGAAGATCCGCTCACGTGCGTCGTGCGGGGGACCGGGCGAATCCTCGAGGATCCCGAGAAGTATGAGTCCGTGTTGACCACCTGAGCCCCGTGGGTCCCCCGTCGGAACGCTTCGCGACCCGTCGCGACACGCTCGCCTTCGCCACGTGCCTCTTGCTGTCCATCGCCGCCCGGGCCGCGCCGCCCGAGGTTCACACCGCCATCGCCACGTCGCTTCGCCGTTCGTTCTTGGCGCCGTTCCTGGCGTTGCAACAACAGGCCGAGTTGTTCCGCACCTCGCGGACGCGCTACGAGGACGTCGTGGCGCAGCGCGATTCCGCGCTGGTCGCCGCGGCGCTCCTGGACGGGGTGCAGGAAGAGAACGCCCAGCTCCGGGCTGCGCTTGCGTTGCGCGCCAGACTGCCCGTACGCCACCTTTCCGCGGAAGTGCTGCATCAGGCGCTGCCAACCGATGGTTTCACCCTGCTGTTGTCGGCGGGGGCACGGCAGGGCGTGCGTCCGCTGGTGCCGGTCATTGCGCCCGGAGGGTTGGTGGGCGTGGTGCGCAGCGTCGAACCGCGCACCTCCGTGGCCGTGGCGTGGGCCCATCCGGACTTCCGCGCCAGCGCCATGACGGCGGACGGGTCGGTGTTCGGCATCGTGGCGCCGCTGAGCGGCGGGGGACCCTCCACCTTGCTGGAGCTGCAAGGAGTGCCGTATCGGGAAACGGTGCATCCCGGGACGCTGATCTACACGTCGGGCCTCGCCACCGGGGAGGGCGGGGTATTCCCGCGCGGCGTTCCCATCGGGACGATCGTGGGGGTCAGCGAAGAGCAGGTCGGCTGGGCGCGCACCTACGTGGTACGTCCGCTGGTCCATCCGGCCTCCGTGTCGCACGTCATTCTCCTGTTGGAAACCGGGCTCGACGTGCGGGCCGCGTTCCCGGGACCCGCCCCGTGAGCCGGGGCGGAGCCTCGTATCGGCTCGGGGCGCTGCTGCTGTTTCTCGCCGTTCTCCACTTTGCGCTACGTCCCTGGTTCGGCGAGGAAGCGCGGCTCGCGCCGGACATTCTGCTGGTCGCGCTCCTGGTGTACGCGATTCGGGCCCGCCCGGGGGCGGCGGCGATTGCCGGGTTCGTGGTCGGAATGGTGGGGGATGCGTTGACCCCGGTGGCCGTAGGTTCCGGCGCCATGGCGCACACCATCGTGGGCTACCTCGCGGCTTGGGGAAAGGCGGTGTTTTTCGCGGAGAACCTGGCGGTGAGCGGCGGCTTCTTCGTTGCCGGCACGTGGCTGCGCGATTTCCTGGTCCTGCTGGGCGCCGGGCACCTCCAGGGCTCGCTGTTGCTGTGGCAGCTGGCGGTGTGGTCGCCGCTCAAGGCGCTCACGACGGCCCTGACCGGCGTGGCCATCCTGGTGCTCTTCCGTCGCTGGCTTCCGGTGCGAGGGTCGGGATGAACTGGTTCCACCCGTACGAACTGTCGCGCCGGGCGCACTTGGCGGGCCTCGTCATCGGCGCGGCCATCGGCGTGCTGGTGGTGACGTTCTTCCGCGTGCAGGTGCTGGCCTCGAGCGGATACCGGCTTCGATCCGAGGAAAACCGGCTTCGGCCGGTCACCATTCCGGCGCCACGCGGCCTGATCGTGGACCGCAACGGCGTCGTGTTGGCCGAGAATGTCCCGGGCTACTCCGTCGCCCTGATGGCGTCGTCTCCGGAGTCTCTGGTGGCCGCGCTGCGGCAACTCGCGCCGGTCCTGCCACTCTCGGAGGCCGAGCAGGCCCGACTGTCTGGTAACCTCCGGCGCCTGCCGAACCAGCCCGTGGTCCTCCAGCGGGACGCCCCGTTCGCGCTCGTCTCGGCTCTGGAAGAACGGCGAGTGGTCACGCCCGGACTCCTGATCCAGGCGGAGCCCAAGCGGCGGTATCCGCTGGGCGAGATCGCGGCGCACGTGGTGGGATACGTGGCGGAGATCAGCGAAGCCGAGTTGGCGGCGGACACCATTCGTGGCAGCCGCCCTGGGGCTCTGGTGGGCCGCGAGGGACTGGAGCGAACGTACGACCGGCAGCTTCGCGGCCGGGACGGGATTCGGTATGTGGAAGTGGATGCGCTTGGCCGGACGGTCCGGACGTCCAACGTTGCCGCGACTCAGATCCCCTCGCCCGGCGATACGCTGCGCACGACGCTCGATATTCGTCTCCAGGAGTTCGTGGCGCGAAACTTCCCGCAGGACGCTCGGGGCGCGCTGGTGGCGATGGATCCACGGACGGGCGAGATCTTGGCGCTCTACAGCGCTCCCTCGTACGACCCCAACGCGTTCATCGGAGGATACGAGCGCGCGCACTGGGCGGCGCTCTCGCAGGCGCCGACGTTCCCCTTGATGAACCGGGCGACCCAGGCTCGCTACCCCCCGGCGTCGCCCTGGAAGCTGGTGATGGCCGCCGTGGCAGTGCAGCGAGGGCTGGTGGACCTGGACACGCCCATGCCGATCCCCTGCCGCGGCGGCCTCCAGTACGGCAATCGGTATTTCCGTTGCTGGAAGTCCGACGGGCACGGCGACGTCAACCTGGCTCAGGCAATCCAGCACTCCTGCGACGTTTATTTCTATCAACTCGGACTGCAACTCGGCGTGCGCAACCTGCTGGCCGACGCTGTCCGGCTGGGGTTCCGCGAGCCGACCGGCGTTGACCTTCCGGGGGAGAGCCGCCCCCAGTTTCCGGCATCTACCGAGTACTACAACCAGCGGTACGGACCCAGGGGCTGGTCCAGCGGCGTGGCGCTCAATCTGGCCATTGGCCAGGGAGAGAACGCGCAAACGCTCCTGAAGATGGTCGCGTTCTACGCCGGATTGGCGAACCCGCGGGGTCGCGTGCCCGTACCGCACCTGGCGGCGAAGACGGGCGCAGAGGGGCGCCCAGTGGGACTCGATGACGAACAGCTGGCTGGTTTCCGGCAAGCGCTCCTCGCGGTCGTGCAGGGCGGGACGGCCGCGGCGGCGCGGGTGGCCAACCTGCACATTGCCGGGAAAACCGGCACGGCCCAAAACCCGCATGGGGCCGACCACGGGTGGTTCGTGGCCTTCGCCCCAGCCGAGGATCCGGTGATCGTCGTCGGGGCGGTGCTCGAGTTCGGCCAGCACGGGAGCGCGGTTGCGCCCCTGGTGAATCGGGTCATCGCCTACCACCTCCAGGGCCCGGACGCACTCCAGGCGCTGGCCGGTGCCTATCAGCTGCTCCTCCCCGACGACTCGGCGCCCGAAGCCGTCCCCATCCTTCCGGACACTGCGGTCATGCTCCCGATTCGAGATGGCACAGAAGGGCTTCGATAGGCGCCTGCTGGGCACCGTGGCGCTGCTCGCCGCTATCGGACTGAGCACGTTGTACTCGGCCGGGAAAACCGATGTCCCGACGGGATTGAGCGACGTCTGGCAGCGCCAGCTCCTGTGGCTGGGACTGGGAACCGCGCTGGGTGCCGGCGCCTATCGTATCTCCCCCCGCCTGCTGGAGTGGGCGGCTCCCTTGCTCTATGGGCTGGCACTCGTCCTGCTGGCAATCACGCTCCTGTTCGGCACCGGCGCCGGTACGGCCACCGGCACCAAGTCGTGGCTGGCCGTCGCGGGGTTCCGGATCGGGCAGCCAGCCGAGATTGCCAAGCTGGTTACCATCCTCATGCTGGCTCGCCACCTCGGGACGCGGCGGCGGCCGGCCCAAACCCTGCGCGAGCTGCTGGCCCCCTGTGCCATTGTCGGGGCGCCGTTCGTGCTCGTGGGGCTCCAACCCGACCTCGGCAGTGCCATTGTCTTCCTCGGGATTCTGTTCGGCGCGCTGTTCTGGGCGGGGGTGTCGCCCCGTCTGCTGTTGATGCTCGCCTCGCCGCTCATCAGCCTATTCCTGGCGTTCTCAACGCTGTCGTGGGGCGCGTGGATCGTGGTCCTGACCATTCTCTTGGTCACCTGGCGTCCATATGTGTTGGAGGGGGCGACGGTGTGGTTGGGGAACGTGACGATGGGGGTGATTGCCCTGGACCTCTGGCAACGCCTGGCGCCCTATCAGCAGAACCGGCTCCTGTCGTTTCTCAATCCCGAAGCCGACCCCCAGGCCACGGGCTGGAACATCATCCAGTCCAAGGTGGCAATCGGCTCGGGCGGCCTGCTGGGGAAGGGGTTCACCATGGGCACGCAGAAGCGACTGGCATTTCTTCCGGCACTGCACACCGACTTCACGTTTCCCGTGCTGGCCGAAGAATGGGGGTTTGTCGGTGTGACGGCCGTGTTGGCGCTGTTCGGGGCGTTCTTACTCGGTCTGGTACGCGTGGCGCGTCAGGCCACCGATCCGTTCTCCTCCGCGATGGTCGCCGGCATCACCGCGCTGATGCTGACGCATCTGGTGGAGAACGTGGGGATGACGGTCGGTCTCATGCCGATCACCGGGATCCCCTTGCCATTCTTTTCCTACGGGGGATCCTTCCTGATAACCTGCTGCCTGGCGGTGGCCCTGTCGCTGCGCGTGGCCTGGGAGTCCCGCAACGCCGGATACGTGGAGCGATAGCAGCGGTCGGGGCTAGCGCCCCGGTGCGGGCACCGGCAGATTCCCCAGATCATGGCGTGGTTTCGCAAGGAACGCAAAGAGCGTAAGTCCTCGCGCGAGCGGCTGGAGATTCCCCCGGATGCCTGGGATAAGTGCGAGGACTGCGGGCACGTTGATATTCGGGAGAAGTTCGAACGCGCGCTCCAGGTCTGCCCGTCCTGCGGGTTTCATCGCCGGATCACCGCTCGCCGGTACGTGGAGATGCTCACCGATCCCGGCAGCTTCGTCGAGCTGTTCGGCGATCTTCGATCCCTGGATGCTTTGCGGTTCGAGGGGTATGCCGATCGGGTGGCGCGGGCCTATCGCCAGGTTGGCGGCCACGACGCGATCCTCACCGGCCACGGCACGCTCACGGGCGTGCCCATCAACATCGGCGCCATGGAATTCGGTTTCATGGGCGGGTCCATGGGGAGCGTGGTGGGCGAAAAAGTGGCGCGGCTGGCCCTGCGGGCCCTCGAGCGGCGCGAGGCCCTCGTGGTGGTGTCGGCATCGGGCGGCGCCAGAATGCAGGAGGGCGTGCTCTCGCTGATGCAGATGGCCAAGACGTCCTCGGTGATCGCGGGGCTGCGCGAGGCGGGCGTGCCGTTCATCTCGATTCTCACCAATCCCACGACCGGGGGGGTATCGGCGTCGTATGCCCTCCAAGGGGACGTCATTCTGGCGGAGCCGGGGGCGGTGGTGGGATTCGCCGGGGCGCGAGTGATCAAGCAGACCATCGGGCAGGATCTGCCCGAGGGGTTCCAGACCTCGGAGTTTCTGTTGGAGCACGGGATGGTGGATGCCGTGATCTCGCGCCCCCGCCTGGCGGAGACGACGGCAAGCCTCGTGCGAATGATGCAAGGACTGCCGGCAAGCGGGCCATCCGACTGACCGATTCGTTTCACGACGCCATCGCGTATCTGTTGCCGCGGCAGTTTGCCGGGAGCACGTGGTCGCTCGAACCCGCGCGGGCGTTGCTCGAGTGGCTGGGTCGTCCCGAGCAGCACTACCCTGTCCTCCACGTGGGGGGGACCAACGGGAAGGGCTCCGTAGCGACGCTCGCCTATGAGGCGCTGCGCCAGGCTGGCAGGTCCGTGGGATTGTACACCTCGCCCCATCTGGTGGACGTGCGGGAGCGATGCGTAGTGGACGGCCGGCCCATCACGCCCGAGGCGTTCGTCACCTGGGTAGAGCGACTCCGGCCCGCGATCGAGCGCGCCGGCGCCAGTTTCTTCGACGCCACCACGGCCATCGCGCTGGCGGACTTCGCGGCGCGCGGGGTGGACATCGCCGTGGTCGAGGTCGGGTTGGGGGGACGACTCGACAGCACGAACGTGGTGCAACCCGCGGTGTCCGTGGTGACGCGCATCGCGTTGGAGCACACTGAGTACCTCGGGCCCACGCTCATGCACATCGCCCGCGAAAAGGCGGGCATCGCCAAGACGGGCGTCCCCTTCGTGATCGGGGAGGAGCGTCCGGAGGTGCGCTCGGTGCTGCGGGCGACGGCGGAGCGTGCCGGGGCGCTGGCGATCGAGGTGCCGCCCGGCAAGCTGTACCCCGGACCACTCGGGCTGCCGGGCCCGTATCAGCGCCGGAACGCTGCGGTCGCCGCCCGTGCGCTGGCGGCGCTTCCCCGGCGATGGCGGCCCCCACCGGACGCCGTGCGGGCGGGGTTTGCCCTGGCTCGGATACCGGGTCGCTTCGACCGGCGCGGGCCGTGGATCTTCGACGTAGCGCACAACCCGGATGGCACCGAGGCGCTGTGCCTGGCGCTGCAGGAAGCCAACGCGCCCCGGCCACTGCATGCCGTGATCGGGATCCTGGGCGACAAGGACTGGCGGGCGATGCTCCGGCGGCTGTTGCCGGCGGTGGATGCCGCCTGGCTCACGGATCCTCCGTCGGCACCGGCGGCGCGAAAGTGGAACCTCGAGGACGTTGGGGCGATGGCTCGGAAGCCCTTCCACGAAACGACCGGCCGCTGGCCGCGCGTTATTATCGAGCCGGACTTCGACCGGGCCTTGACCGACGCGCGGGCCGACGCCGCTACGGTGCTGGTGACGGGGTCGTTTCACACCGTGGGCGACGCGCTCGGCCGCTTGCCGGGCTTTGCGCCCCTCGGCTAATTTCGTGCATGCCAGCCAGAGGGTTGCCGGGGTTTCGCGACTTCTACCCCGACGACATCACCCTTCGTAATCACATCTTCGCGGCCTGGCGCAGCGTCGCCTCCCGGTACGGGTTCGAGGAGTACGACGGTCCTCCGCTCGAAGCGCTCGAGTTGTACACGGAGAAGAGCGGACCCGAGATCGTCGCGCAGCTCTACGAGTTCACCGACAAAGGGGGGCGGCGCGTCGCGCTGCGGCCGGAGATGACACCCACGCTCGCCCGGATGGTCGCCGCCCGAGCGGGCGCCTTGAAAAAGCCCATTCGCTGGTTCAGCATGCCGCAGCTGTACCGCTACGAGCGGCAACAGCGCGGGCGGCTGCGGGAGCATTTCCAGCTGAACATGGATGTGATCGGGGAGCCGGGCCCCTTGGCGGACGCCGAGATCATCGCGGCCGCGGTGGACGTGCAGCGCACGCTGGGCCTGACCGCGGCCGATGTGCAGGTGCGAGTGTCCGATCGCCGGGTGCTGTCGCACCTACTGATGGCAGCCGGGGTGCCACCCGGTGAGTTCGACGTGACCTTCAGCGCCATTGATCGGAGCGAACGGGTGCCGGCCAAGGCGGCGGAGATCCTGGCGGAAGCCTTCGCGAAGGTGGCGCATTCGGACGAGGTGGCCAGGCGCGTATGGGAGATCGCCCAGATCCGCGACTGGGCCCGGCTGGAGGAGGCGCTCGGCCGGACGGCGGGGGGCGCCAAGATCGCCGAGGACTTGTTTGTATGTCGCGATGCTTTGCAGGCGATGGGGCTGGGCGAGTTCCTCGCGCTGGACCTGTCCATCGTTCGCGGCCTGGCGTATTACACCGGTATCGTGTTCGAGTTATTCGACGCCAGGCGCACGCTGCGCGCGATCTGCGGCGGAGGCCGCTACGACGGCCTGCTCGGCGCCATCGGCGGATCCGACCTCCCGGCCGTAGGGTTTGGCATGGGTGACGTGGTGCTCGGGGAGTTATTGAAGGACCGGGGCCTGCTGCCGGCACGCGCCGGCGGGCTCGACGTGTTTCTGGTGGCCGTGACGTCGGAGGACCAGCCCGCGGTGCTCCGACTGGCGCACGACCTGCGGGACCGCGGAGTGCGGGTCGAGTTCGCCCTGAAGCAGCAATCCATTGGGAAGCAACTTGGGCTGGCCGCGGCGCGGCGGGCCCGGACGGCGGTCGTCATCGGTCCTGAGGAGCGGGCGGCCGGACTGGTGGTGCGACGGGACCTGGTTACCGGTCAGGAGGACCGGGTCTCGGTGGACGCGTTGCTGGAGCAATGGGGCGAACGCGCTCGGGCCGGAACTCGAGCGCCGGTCACGCGATGACGAGGAAGACCAAGAGCATGGCGGACGAGCGGAAGTCGGACGAGCGCAAGATCACGGCCCGCGCCGAGGATTTCGCCGCGTGGTACAACGACGTGGTGACGCACGCGGAGCTGGCGGATTACTCGCCGGTGCGGGGGTGCATGGTGATTCGGCCGCGCGGCTACCGCATCTGGGAGCTGATCCAGCGGGCGCTGGACGACATGTTCCGGGCCACGGGGCACGAGAACGCGTACTTCCCGCTGTTCATCCCCGAGAGCTTCCTGGCCAAGGAAGCCGAGCATGTGGAGGGTTTCGCGCCGCAGACGGCCGTGGTCACCCGCGCGGGCGGCAAGGAGCTGGAGGAGCCGCTCGTGGTCCGGCCTACGTCGGAGACGATCATCTACTCCATGCTGGGCAAGTGGATCCAGAGTTATCGAGACCTGCCCGTGTTGCTGAATCAGTGGGTGAACGTGGTGCGCTGGGAGATGCGCACGCGCCTGTTCTTGCGCACCACCGAGTTCCTGTGGCAGGAAGGACACACGGCGCACGCCACCGCGGACGAGGCGGAGACTGAAGCGCGGCTGATCCTCGGCATCTACCGCCGATTCGCGGAAGAGTGGATGGCCATGCCCGTCATTACGGGCGTGAAGACCGAGTCCGAGAAGTTCGCCGGGGCGGTGCGCACGTACGCCATGGAAGGTCTGATGCAGGACAACCGGGCGCTCCAGGCCGGGACCTCCCATAATCTCGGCCAGAATTTCGCCCGGGCCTTTGGCGTGCAGTATCAGACGCAGGCGGGCGCCATGGAGCACGTGTGGAGCACGTCCTGGGGCGTCTCCACGCGGTTGGTCGGCGGCCTGATTCTGACGCACAGCGATGATCGCGGGCTGGTATGTCCGCCGCGACTGGCCCCGCATCAAGTGGTGATCGTGCCGATCTGGAAGAACGACACCGAGCGCGCCACGGTTCTGGAACCCGCTCGCCGCATTTACGAGGACTTGCGCCAGGCGGGCTTGCGGGTGGAGCTGGATGACCGCGAAGCCATCAAGCCAGGTGCGAAGTACTACTACTGGGAGGCGCGTGGCGTCCCGGTGCGGGTGGAGATCGGGCCGCGGGACGTGGCACAGCAGCAGGTCGTGCTGGCGCGCCGCACCGGCGGGAAGGCGCCCGAGTCGTTCGCGGGGCTGGTGAGCGGCATCCGGCGAGCGCTGGATGACATCCAGGCCCAGCTACTCCACTCGGCGCGCGCGCGGCGCGAGGCGAACTCAATCCGCGGCGTCACCCGCGAGAACCTGCTCGCGTTCATGGAGGCCGACGGCGGGTTCGCCTACGGAGGATACTGTGGCAACGAGGCCTGCGAGGCGGCGGTGAAAGACGCGACCAAGGCGACCATCCGGGTGCTCCCCGATCCCGAGTTCCGTTCTCCCACCCCGCCCCGGGCCTGCGCCTGGTGTGGTGGCCCTGCGAAGACCGAAGCGGTGTGGGCCAGGGCGTACTGAGCATTCCCGGCGCCACCCTGGCGCGCCTGGCCGCGCGCGCGGGGACCCCGGTGTTCGTGTATAGTGCCGAGGCCATCCGGGCTCAATACCGGGCGCTCGAGGCGGCGCTGGCGGGCGTGCCGAACCGCATCCACTACTCCGTCAAAGCGAATAGCTCCCTTGCCGTCCTGGGACTCATGCGGGACTTGGGAGCAGGCGCAGACATCGTCTCGGGCGGCGAACTGGCGCGGGTGTTGCGCGCCGGATTCGCGCCCGCGGACGTCGTTTTCAGCGGGGTGGGCAAGCGCGGGGAGGAGCTTGCCGCGGCGGTCGCGGCGGGGGTGGGGCTTATCAACCTCGAGTCGGAGGGCGAACTCGAGGCGTTGGCCTCCGTGCTCCCTTCCGGCCATCCTGCCCTGGCCGTGGGCATCCGGGTCAACCCCGACGTCACCACGGAGACGAATCCCTACACCCAGACCGGCAAGAGCGGGATGAAGTTCGGCGTACCCCTGGACCAG
Organism: uncultured Gemmatimonadaceae bacterium; assembly: GCA_964627675.1. Taxonomy (GTDB): domain Bacteria; phylum Gemmatimonadota; class Gemmatimonadetes; order Gemmatimonadales; family GWC2-71-9; genus JACQHC01. The sequence continues at coordinate 5,562 of CAZVKD010000002.1, read as the reverse complement.
GTCTTGCCCCTTGCGCTCCGGGTGGCGGGCACCCGAGGTCTCGAGTTGCGCTCGCTCGGGATGCACATCGGCTCGCAGATCGGCAGCGCCGAGCCGTATCGCTGTGGGACGGAGCGATTACTCGAGCTGGTGGCGGCAGTGCGGCACCGGGGGATCACCTCGCTGACCACGGTTGACGTGGGCGGGGGGCTGGCGATTGACTACGGCAACGGCGGCGCCCTGGACCCCGCGGCGTTCGGGGCGGCGGTGGCGCCACTGGCGCGGTCCACCGGCCTCACGCTCCTGGTGGAGCCCGGGCGGTTCCTGGTGGGCAACGCCGGCGTCTTGTTGACCCGGGTGCTCTATCACAAGCGCTCCGGGGGCCGGGAGATCCTCATCACGGACGCCGGCATGAACGATTTCATGAGGCCAAGCCTGTATCAAGCACATCACGAGATATGCGTGGTGGACGATGGCCCGATCGTTCTCGATCCATCCCGATCGGGGACGATTGGCGCTCCGGCGGCGGAGGGTGTGAGCGTGGATATCGTCGGGCCGAACTGCGAATCCGGCGATTTTCTGGCCCTGGGCCGACGGATGCGGCTGGTCCCTCCGGGAGCCCTGTTGGCGGTCCTCGGCGCCGGCGCGTATGGATTCGGCATGAGTTCCAACTACAATTCGCGCCCCCGCGCCGCGGACGTGCTGCTGGAGGGAGGACGGGTCGGCGTGATCCGGGAGCGCGAGCGACCTGAGGACCTCATGCGCGGTGAGACACCGTCGCCGCGATGGGAGAGCGCGTGACCACCCTCGCGCGCGGGATCCTGATTCTCGATTACGGATCGCAATTCACGCAGCTCATCGCGCGGCGGGTTCGCGAGTCCCACGTGTATTGTGAAATCCATCCCCCCACGAGAGATCTCGCATGGATTGGCGCTCAGGCGCCGCGCGGGATCATCCTCTCCGGGGGGCCCAACTCGGTGTACGACCCCGGGGCGCCCACGGCCGATCCCGGCATGCTCGAGCTCGGGATTCCCCTCTTGGGCATCTGCTACGGGATGCAACTCGTGGCGCGGCTCGCCGGCGGCGAGGTGACGCGATCGGACCAGCGGGAGTACGGACGAGCCGACATCATGATCTGCGAGAGCGGCGGGCTGTTCGCCGGTTTCGAAGCAGGGGAGAGCGTGACGGTGTGGGCCAGTCACGGGGATCGCCTGATCCGGCCCCCACCGAGCTTCCGCACCACGGCGGTGACCGAGAACGCGCCCGTGGCGGCCATGCGTCACGAGTCGAAGCCGGTGTACGGCGTGCTGTTTCACCCCGAGGTGGCTCACACGCCCCGAGGCGGGGAGATGCTGGAGAACTTCCTGTTCTCGATCT
>CAZVKD010000002.1:0-4196 GCA_964627675.1 uncultured Gemmatimonadaceae bacterium | reverse complement strand
ATCTGCCAGTGCGAGGCCGATTGGACCGCCGGTCAGTTCATCGCGGATCAGATCGAGGCTATTCGCGCCCGCGTGGGGCCGTCGCGGCGGGCCATTTGCGGTCTCTCGGGTGGTGTGGACTCCGCGGTTGCCGCCGCGCTGGTCCACCGGGCCCTGGGCGATCGACTCACCTGCATTTTCGTGGACCACGGCCTCCTGCGGCTGCACGAGCGAGAACAGGTCGAGCGCACGTTTCGGATGCACCTGGGTATTGACCTCCGCGTCATTGACGCGGGCGATCGGTTCCTGAGCGTGCTCGAGGGCGTGGAGGATCCCGAAGAGAAACGCCGGCGCATCGGGCACGCGTTCATTGACGTGTTCGAAGACGCCGCCCGGCACGTGGCCGACGACGTGGGATTCCTGGTACAGGGCACCCTGTATCCGGACGTGATCGAGTCAACCTCGCCGCGGGGGGGGCCGTCGGCCACGATCAAGACGCATCACAACGTGGGAGGCTTGCGGCCCGACCTTCCCTTCGAGCTGATCGAGCCCTTGCGCGAGCTGTTCAAGGACGAAGTTCGGCAGGTGGGGCGGGAACTGGGGCTGCCGGAAGCGGTCGTGGGCCGCCATCCGTTCCCCGGCCCAGGGCTGGCCATTCGCATTCTGGGCGCGGTCAGCGCCGTGCGCCTGGACGTCCTGCGGGCCGCGGACGCGATCTACATCGAGGAGATCCGCGCCGCCGGATTGTACGACGACATTTGGCAGGCGTTCGCGGTGCTGCTCCCGGTGCGCTCCGTCGGGGTAATGGGAGACGCGCGCACGTACGAGAACGTTGTCGCCCTACGGGCAGTGACCAGCCGAGACGGCATGACCGCGGATTGGTTCCCCTTCCCCCCTGACGTCATGGGGCGCATCTCCAATCGGATCATCAACGAGGTCCGCGGCGTGAACCGGGTGGTGTACGATGTGAGTTCCAAGCCGCCGGCGACGATCGAATGGGAGTGAGGCCCGGGCGGCGTGGCGTGATCCTCGTTCCTCGCGGGCTGTGCCGCCAACTTTCCGTTGTTCAGAGGTTCTTCTCTTCCAGCAAGTTGATGAAGTCCTCCGCCGTGGTCAGCTTCGCCAATCGCTCCGGCACGTCGGGCTCCTTGGCAAACTGGGCGATGCGGCCGAGCACGGGGAGGTACTGGTTGGACACTTCCAGCGGCGGCGCCACGATCAGAAAGAAATTGAACACGGGCTGCTGATCTATCGCCTTGAAGTCCAGGCCCTGGGGTTTCCGCCCGAATGCTACCTGCAGGCGCGAGACCACCAGTGAGCGGCAATGAGGGATGGCGATTCCGCGGCCGATGCCGGTGGAGCCCAGGTGTTCCCGCCGTTTGAGCATCTTGAGCAGGATGCCGTTGGATTTCTCGTCCAATCCGAGCAGGCCCGTCAACTCCTTCAAGACGTCGTCTTTGGTCGCGCTCTTGAGATCGAGACAGATGGCATCGGCGGAGAAAAACTCCCGAAGTCTCATGGCGGTCGGCCGGTCGGCGAATGCGAGGCGGGCGTAACCTAACGTTCCAACCTGTTGAGTGTCAAACACATCGGTTGCTTGCCCTCAGAGCCAGCGTTAGACTAAACCTATGCGTTTCCCCTATCGCGTTGACCATCCGGTTCCCCTGTTCCTCGCGCCCATGGCCGGCGTGTCGGAGCCCCCGTTTCGGCGGCTGTGTCGCTCCTTCGGCGCCGATGTCGTGGTGTCCGAATTCCTGTCGTGCGAAGGGCTCCGGCGCGGCGTGAAGAGCGTGCACGACGGGGCCTATTTCACCGAGCCCGAACGGCCCATCGGCATTCAGCTGTACGGCGCGGATCCCTCCGGGATGGCCGAGGCTGCCGAGCTGGTCACGCGCCACTATGCGCCCGACTTCATTGATATCAATTTCGGCTGCCCGGTGAAGAAGGTGGTGCGTCGTAACGGGGGCTCCGGTTGCCTCAAGGACCTCCGTCTTGTGGAGGCGATCATCCGCGCCGTGTGTTCGGCCACGCACCTTCCGGTGACCGTGAAGATCCGCAGCGGCTGGGACGAGAGCCTGCGCGATCCCGTGGGCATCGCGCGGCGCTGCCAGGAGGCGGGCGCGCGGGTCTTGACCCTTCATCCGCGAACCCGCTCGCAATTGTACAACGGGCGGGCTCGCTGGGACGAGATCGCCGCCGTGGTGCAGGCGTTGGACATTCCCGTGGTCGGCAACGGCGACATCCGAACGGCAGCCGATGCGCATCGGATGTGGCGCGAGACCGGGTGTGCCGGCATCATGATCGCGCGCGGGTCGTTCGGAAACCCGTGGATCTTCCAGCAGACCCGGGACCTCCTTTCCGGGCGGTCGCCCCGCGCATCACCCGGTCTGGCGGAGCGGTTCGCCGTGTTGTTGCGGCACGTCGGGCTGCAGCGCGCCATTCAGGGCGACGACCGCCGGACGGCAATCGAGTTCCGCAAGCACTTGAGCTGGTACGTGCGCGGTATTCCCGGTGCCGCCGCGCTCCGCCGGGAGCTGCAACAGGTGGAGGCGCTGGGCGCCATCGAGGACCTGCTGCGAGCCCACCGGGAGCCGGCGCTGGCGGTCGGGTGACGGACGACGTCCGTCATGTCCTCGAGCAGGTGGCAACGGGCAGACTCTCCACCCGCGCCGCGATGGACCGCTTGCGGCACTTTCCGGTTGACGATCTGGGCTTCGCGCAGGTGGATCATCTGCGGCCACTCCTGCAGGGCCATCAAGAGATCGTGCTTGGCCAGGGAAAGACGCCGGTGCAGGTGCTGGGTATTTGCGAATCCCTGGCGAGTCGCTCCGGCTCGTTCCTGGTTACGCGCACCGACCCGGCGCAGCGATCGGCGTTGGCGACCAGGTTCCCCAGGGCCGAGGTCTCCGAGGTTGGTCGCACCGTCTATCTCGCTCCTGATCCTGAGCCGCCGCCGGTGGGGCGCGGCACCGTGCTGGTGGTGACGGCCGGCACCAGTGACCTCCCGGTGGCCGAGGAGGCCGCAATTTGCGCCCGGGCGTTCGGGAACCGCGTCGAACGGCTCCACGACGTCGGCGTGGCCGGCATTCACCGCCTGCTTCGGCAGGGCGATGCGCTCCGCGGCGCGGCGGTTATAATCGTGGTGGCGGGCATGGACGGGGCGCTCGCCAGCGTGGTGGGCGGGTTGGTGGCGGTGCCGGTGATCGCCGTTCCCACGAGCGTGGGGTACGGCGCCTCGTTCGGTGGCGTGGCGGCCCTGCTCGCCATGCTCAACTCCTGTGCCTCGGGGGTCGTGGTCGTGAACATTGACAATGGGTTCGGGGCGGCGGCGGCCGCCACGCGGATCAACCGCGGTCCATGAACGCCCTCCTGGCCCTCCTGGCGTTCGGCGCCGGGGCGGTTGCCGGCATTCTCGCCTATCGGTGGCGAGTCCGTGCCCGGGCGGCCGCCGAATCGCAGTCCGGGAGTCTCGGCGGGTTGCCCCCCGGGACCGCCGTGGGGTCAACCGAGAGTCTGGAGAGTGTTGCGTTCAGCGTGTGCGAGGCCGCCCGCCAGGCCACCGGACGGAAGACGGCGATCGTGCTTCGCGATTGGACCGGCCAGTTCGCCGAGATCCTGTCCGTATCGCACGGCACGGACCGGCGGCTCCTGGGTTCCCGGGTGACGCCCGAGTCGGCCGCGGGCCGGGCCTTTCTTGGGGACGTGCCGATCGTCGGGCTGGACGGTCGCGAGCTGTTCGGACAACTGCGAGCGGATCGGCGGCGACAGGACGAAGGCGGTACCGCGTTTCCACTGCACGACCATCAGCGCCAGGTGATTGGGTCACTGGTCGTCCTGGGGCGGTGGGATGAGGTGGATTCCCAGGGGCGAGCTCGACTGATGGAGGCGCTGGCATCCGGGGGCCCCCGGGTGGCGGCGGCCGCGGCCGTTCGCGCCGCGGAGCTGAAGGCGATGACCGATGAGTTGACCGGGTTGTGGAATCGCCGGGCGCTGGATGCCGCCATGCGGGTCTCGGACCAGGATCCGTGCGCTCTGGCGTTGCTCGACCTGGATCACTTCAAGAACCTGAACGACACCTACGGCCATACGGCGGGGGACGCGGCCCTTCGTCACGTGGCGGCGGTGCTCCGCCGAGTTTTGGTGGGGGATGATCTGGCGGCGCGGGTAGGTGGGGATGAGTTTGCGTTGTGGTTCCCGAATACGGAGCGGGCACGTGC
>CAZVKD010000001.1:40040-43421 GCA_964627675.1 uncultured Gemmatimonadaceae bacterium | reverse complement strand
CGATCTGGGCGAACGCCCGGTTGGCGCGTCGCACAACGCCCCCCTGATCCAGCAGGGCGATCCCGCCGCTCAGGGCGTCGAAGGTGCTCTCCCACTCCTCCTTGCCGCGCTTGATCAGCTGAAACAGGTGGCCATTGGTGAGCACGGTGGCCGTATGGACGGCCACGGTCGTCAGCAGGCGAACCTGCCCCTCCGTGAAGGCGTCGCCGCCGCTCACCATCGCAATGGCGCCGTGGGTGGTGCCGTGCGCGCGCAGAGGCGCAACGGCCATCCGGCGCACCGGGAACCCGGACAGCAAGGGCTTCCCGTCGGGATCGGCTGCGTCGGCCCGTTCGACCTGGCCATGCGTCACCACCGAGGCAAGCACACCGACGTCGGTTCGCGGGACCCGGGTGTCACCGAGATAGGACAGCGTGCCCTCGGCGCCGACGATGTGGATGTCTTCCTCGCCGCTCCGGGCCAGCGCCACCACGGCGCCTTCGGCTCCCAGAAAGCGCACGACGTAGCGCGCCACCTGCTGCACGATGCGATCGGGATCCAGGGATTCGGAAAGCAGGAAGGTGAGTTCCTGGAGGGAAAACAACTCGCTCAGCCGGCGGGAAAGCTCACGCTGGGCCAGCTCGAGCACCGCAGTACGCCGCCGCCAGGCTCGCGCGGCCAATCCGGCCGCGCACAGGAGCAGGGCCGCGCCCAGCAGCACCCCGCCCAGGGGTACCATGATCACGGACGACGCGGGTCGTTGTGGGGCGGCCGGGGACCGGCCGCGCGGGCGATGATCGCCGCCCGCTCGCGGTCCAGCGTTGGCAAAATTCGCTCCCAGTGAGTCGAGCTCATTCCCCCATACGATACGGTGAACGGCTCGAGCAGCGCGATGCCGTCCTCATAGAGGTACACCGCGGTGGCTGTTTCCCGCTGCAGCAGTTGTTGCTCGTGCCAGCGCGGCGAGACCGGGAGGATCGCCACCGGCCGGAACAACCGATTCCTGCTTGTGATGGTCACGTCCTCTCCGACGAAGCGTGCCTGGGGCTGCAGTCCGAAGAACGTGACCACGAATGGGACCGGATTGGTCACCGCGGCGCGCTCGGCCGCCTCGCGGATCTCCCGCCCTTTGGTCTCGCGCAATCGCCGCAACGAGGCGTAGCTGTCCGGGGCCAGCAGGCGCAGAATCGCCTCGTCGAGCGGCATGACGCGGAGCGCGAAGGTGCCGGTTTCCAGCCGCACCGCGACGTCTTCCTGTCGCAGCGTTCCCAGGCCGGCGGGCGGCAGTCGGGCATCGGTGGCGGCGCTGTCCTGGGCGGGGGCACGCGCCGCCAAGGCCAGCAAGGCGGCAAGGGACGCGGCCGCGGCAGCCGATGTCACGATGCCACCAGCCGTTCGATCGCCTCCCGCAACTCGGCCACGCCTTCCCTGGTGCGCGCACTGGTGAATACGCATCGGTCTTCGGGCAGGTCCACGCCGAGGGAGCCGCGAATGACATCACGGCGGGCGGGTCGCTCGCCCCGGCTGATCCAGTCGCTCTTGGTGAGCGCCATGAGCACGGGCACATGTCGCTCGGCGAGCAGCGCCGCCATGGCCCGATCTTCGGGCGACGGGTCGCGGCGCACGTCGAGCAACCAGACCGCGCCTGCCGGCCGGCGCGCCACGAAGTAGGCACGCAGCAATCGGCCCAGCGCGGCACGCGCGCGTTTCGACACCGCTGCGTAGCCGTAGCCCGGCAGGTCCACCAGGTAGTACCGGCCACCCATGTCAAACACGTTGCACGCCCGCGTCTTCCCCGGCGTGCTACTGGTGTGCGCCAGCCGCCTGCGCTGGACCAGCGCGTTGAGCAAGGACGACTTGCCGACGTTGGATCGGCCCACCAACGCCACCTCGGGCCGGGGCGGAGCGAGAACGAAATCGGCAGCCGGGTAGCTGCCGACGAACGCGACGGACCTCAGGCCTCTTTCTTGGTGCGGGCCCGCTCGGTGACGACCAGCGGGGACCGGCCCTCCGTAACCGCCTCCTTCGTCAGGACGACCTCTCGAACGTCCTGCCGGCTGGGGAGATCGAACATGATATCCGTCATCATGTCTTCCAGGATCGCTCGAAGTCCACGGGCCCCGGTGCCCCGCTTGATGGCCCGCTTGGCGATCGCCCGGAGGGCTTCCTTGTCGAACGTGAGCCCCACACCCTCGAGGTCGAACAGCTTGCGGTACTGTTTGGTGAGGGCGTTCTTGGGCTCCACCAGGATCTTCACCAGGGCGTCTTCGTCCAGCGCGTCCAGCGAGACCACCACCGGCAGGCGGCCCACCAGCTCCGGAATCAGGCCGTAGCGCAGCAGGTCGTCCGGCTCCACGTCTTCGTAGGGATTGCGCCGCAGCTTCTCGATCTTCCCGGCCTCCACCTCTTCCTTGCTGAACCCGATTCGCCGGCGGCCCGTGCGCGCCTCGATGATCTTCTCCAGGCCGTCGAAGGCGCCGCCGCAGATGAACAGGATGTCCTTGGTGTTGACCTGGATGTATTCCTGCTGCGGATGCTTGCGGCCGCCCTGCGGCGGCACCGAGGCGATGGTGCCTTCGAGGATCTTGAGCAACGCCTGCTGGACGCCCTCGCCCGACACGTCGCGCGTGATGGACGGGTTCTCGCTCTTGCGGGCGATCTTGTCAATCTCGTCAATGTACACGATGCCGCGCTCGCACTCGCCCACGTTGAAGTCGGCGGCCTGGAGCAGCCGGACCAGGATGTTCTCCACGTCCTCGCCCACGTAGCCCGCCTCGGTGAGCGTGGTGGCATCGGCGATGGTGAAGGGGACGTCCAGCACGCGGGCCAGGGTCTGCGCCAGCAACGTCTTCCCCACACCGGTGGGGCCGAGCAGCAGGATGTTGGACTTCTCCAGCTCGACGTCGTTGTCCCTGCCGGACTGGGAGTTGATCCGCTTGTAGTGGCTGTACACGGCGACCGACAGGACCCGCTTGGCCCGCTCCTGCCCGATCACGTATTGGTCGAGAACGTCCTTGATCTCCGAGGGGGTGGGGATCTGGGTGATGGCTTCAGCGACTTCGCGCTCTTCGTCCTCCGCCAGGATCTCGTTGCAGAGCGCGATGCACTCGTTGCAGATGTACACCGACGGGCCGGAGATGAACTTCCGGACCGAGTCCTTGGACTTGCCGCAGAACGAACAGCGCAGGTGCTTGTCGCTCGCCATTTTGCCGTTTAGCCCCTCATCGGCCCCGCCCAATTTGGGACCGTAAAGTCCCGGGCGTCAAGGTGACTTCTTGCCATCCACCGATTCCGCGACGTTCTGGATCACCTTGTCAATCAGGCCGTACTCCACTGCCTCTTCGGCGGACATGAAGCGGTCGCGGTCCATGTCTTTTTCGATCTGTTCGACCGTTTTGCCGG
>CAZVKD010000001.1:0-40030 GCA_964627675.1 uncultured Gemmatimonadaceae bacterium | reverse complement strand
TTGCCGGTGTGCTTGCTGTACAGTTCGTTCAGCTTGGATCGGAGGTACAGGATTTCCCGGGCCTGGATCTCGATGTCCGCTGCGGTGCCCTGGGCGCCGCCTGAGGGCTGGTGGATCATGATCCGGGCGTGCGGCAGTGCCGATCGCTTCCCCTTGGTGCCCGCGGCGAGCAGGAAGGCGGACATGGACGCCGCCATGCCCATGCAGATCGTGTTCACCGGGGCCCTGAGGAACTGCATCGTGTCATAGATCGCCATGCCGCTGGAGACGATGCCGCCGGGCGAGTTGATGTACAGGTAGATGTCCCGCTCGGGGTTGTCCGCGTCCAGGAACAGCAGCTGGGCGATGATGATGTTGGACACGTCGTCGTTGATCGGCGCGCCCAGGAACACAATCCGATCCATGAGCAGCCGGGAGAAGATGTCGTACGTCCGCTCGCCGCGAGCGGACCGCTCGATGATGTAGGGGGGGTACAGAGTGGACATCTCAGGCCTCGGTCACGGTTGACTGCTGCAAGAGGAAGGCAAACGCCTTTGCTTCGGTAATGGTTCGTTCGATGTCGCGCAAGCGCCCGGCCTTTTGGAGCGACGCGTAGAGCTGGCCCGGGTCGGTCTTGCGCCGCCTGGCCAGGTCGGCGATGCGCGCGTCCAGCTCTTCCTCCGTTGCCTTCAGGCCGTGGGATTCCACGACCTGGTCAAGCACCAGGTCGCGCTTTACCTGGGCCTCGGCGATCGGCCGGAACTCCTGAACGAAGCGATCCAGTTGGTCGTCCGGGATCTGGTAGCCCTGCGCGTACGTGGCCAGGAGCCGCTCGACCAACGGGCGTGGCGCCTGGACGTTGTTGGCTGCCACGAGCTGCTCCAGCAGCTGGCGTCGGACATCGGCGTCTGCGTCGCGGGCCGCGGCTGCTTCGAGATCCTGCCGAACGGCGCGCTCGAGGTCGGCCACCGATTCGAAGTCGCCGATCTCGCGCGCGAACGCGTCGTCCACGTCCGGGAGGGTTTGGCGTTTGGCCTCGTGCAGGGTGATGCGCACGCGGCGCTGCTGGCCGCGCTTGGAGGCGTCGGGGAAGTCATCCGGCAGGCGGACGTCCGCCTCCGTCGTGGCGCCCACCTCGAGTGCCGCGATGCGAGCCTCGACGTCCGGGATGGCCTGGCCCTGGCCCAGCACCAGCTCGTAGCGCTTCTCGTCTTTGAGGCTCCCGTCCGACTCGATCGTCGCGAGCGTCACCTGGACCAGGTCACCAGTGGCCGGCGTGCCCGTGACCGGGAGCCAGGGCGCCTTGGCGCGGCGGAGCTCTTCGACTTGGGCCCGGACCATTTCGTCGGTGACGGGCGCCGTCCGGCGCTGGAGCGCGAATCCGCCCAGGCGCGCCAGTGCGATATCCGGCTTGACCTCGACCAGCAACTCGAACGAGACCGGGGAACCAGCCTCGAACTTGAGATCCCGAATCCGCGGATCGGCGATGGGCTTGAGCTGTTCCTGCTCGACCGCGGCGCGCCAGCTCCGGCTGACGAGGTCCCGGATGACTTCCTCGCGGATGGCGTCGTTGAACCGGCGCCGCACCAGGTCCCTGGGAGCTTTCCCCTTGCGAAAGCCGGGCAGCCGCACGCGGCTGGTATAGAGCGCCGTGACCTTGTCCTCGGCGGCCCTGACGTGCTCCAGGGGGACCTCGACCCTGAGGTTCTTGGCCCCCGGCTCGTCGTGGGTCTTGGTGATGAGAATGTCCGGCATGTGCGTGGGCATAAATCTAACTAAACCGGCGTTCTTTCTCTCGGGCGGCCTCCGTGATACACTCCCCCGCGCACCCCAGCCAGGGAGCCAAGCACGCATGCGATCCAGGGTTGCTGCGTTCGTTATCGTCACCGTCGGTGCCGGCGCGTGTGCCCGCCCGGACGCGTTGCCGTACGACGTCTTGATCACCAATGCGCGTGTCCTGGACGGCACGGGCGCGCCGTGGTATCGGGCCGACGTGGCGGTGCTCGGTGGGCGCATTGTCGCGATCGGCCGGCTGGGCGACCGGGTTGCGCGCATCCGCATCAACGGACTGGATCGCGTTGTGGCTCCGGGGTTCATTGACATGATGGGCGGGAGCAGTCTGCCGCTGTACCGGGATCCCGTCTCCGCCAACAGCAAGATCACCCAGGGCATCACCACCATGCTGGTGGGAGAAGGGGCCTCGCTGGCGCCTCAGAACGAGCGGACCATCGCCGCGGCCAGTCCCGGCATGGACACGCTGATCACGTGGCGCACCTTCGGCGAGTACTTCCGCATGCTGGAGGCGCGGGGGATCGCGCTCAACGTGGTGCACAACGTGGGCGCGGCGCAGGTGCGGATGGCCGTTATCGGCGAGGAAGGACGCGAGCCCACGCCGGCCGAGCTCGACTCGATGAGGGCCCTCGTGCGCCAGGCCATGGAAGACGGCGCCGTGGGGCTCTCCACCGCGCTGATCTATCCCCCGGGCGCGTACGCCAGTACCGCGGAGCTGATCGAGTTGGCCAAGGTCGCGGCGCAATATGGCGGCGTCTATTTCAGCCACATGCGGAACGAGAGCGGGCAGGTGCTCCAGGCCATCGCCGAAGTCGCGCGCATCGCCCAGGCGGCCGGTATCCCGGGGCACATTTATCACCTCAAGGCCGCCGGTCAGGAGCACTGGCCTCTCATGCCGCGCGCCCTCGATCTCATCGCCCGGGTACGCGCCCAGGGCGTGGATATGACGGCGGACATTTATCCCTACGTCCGCAACGGCATCGGGCTGGGCTCGTTCCTCCATCCCCGGCACTACGCGGCGGGCGAGGACGCATTCATCGCCACGTTGTCCCTCCCGGCGGTGCGCGCCGAGCTGCGGCGTGAAGTAGAGACGACGTCGGATTGGGAGAACTGGTATCAGCACGTGGGACGGAACTGGGACCGCGTACTGATTACCGCGGTGCGCGCCGAAGCGGATCGCCCCCTCGTGGGCCGCAGCGTGCGGCAGGCGGCGCAAGCGCTCGGCAGGAACGAGTGGGATGCGTTCTTCGATCTCGTGCAACGCGGCGGCGTGAGCGTGGCCCCGGAGAGCATGAACGAAGCGCAGAAGGTGCAGGCCATGCGGGCGCCCTTCGTCATGTTCGACACGGACGCGGCTCCCACCAACCCCGTGGCTGTGGCCAGCGCCCATCCCCGGGCGTTCGGGACGTTCCCGCGCATTTTGGCCAAGTACGTGCGGGAAGACTCGGTGCTCACTCTGGAGGCCGCGATTCAGCGCATGACCGCCCTGCCGGCCAACCGGCTGGGGCTGCGCGATCGGGGCCGGATCGCTGAAGGGCTGGCTGCGGATCTGGTGGTGTTCAATCCCGAGACGGTGCGGGACCTGGCGACGTTCACCGAGCCGTTGCGGTACTCGGAGGGTATCGAGTACGTGATGGTAAACGGGCGGCTGGTGGTGGACGCGGGCAGGGTGACCGGTGCCCGGCCCGGGCTGGTTCTGCGTCATCGGCGGTAGGCCGCGCTTCCCCGGCGCGACACGCGATGTCCATAGCACGCCGATAGGAGGAGGATCCTGTGAATCGAGGGCCGGCGGTACTCGGAGCCTGCTTGGGGTTCGTTGCCAGCAGCGCGCTCGCTCAACGGACGCCGGGTGTGGCGGAGTCCATCGAGGCCCAGCGAGCGCGCTGGTCCGCGGTGGCCCGTCAGATCTGGAGCTTTGCCGAGGTGGGCTACCAGGAAACGCGCAGCTCCGCGCTGCATCAGGAGCAGCTGCGGCAGGCCGGGTTCACTGTCGAGGCCGGCGTAGCAGGCATGCCCACCGCCTTCGTCGCCCGGTATGGGTCTGGCACGCCGGTGATCGCGATCCTGGCCGAGTACGACGCGTTGCCGGGGCTGTCGCAGGACAGCGTACCTGAGCGAAAGCCACTCGTGGACCTTGGGCCCGGTCACGGCTGCGGGCATCATCTCTTCGGCACCGCGTCGGTCGCCGCCGCCGTGGCCGTGAAGGACTGGCTGGCCGCCAGCGGGCGCCGGGGCACCGTTCGAGTATACGGGACGCCCGCCGAAGAGGGCGGCGCAGGCAAGGTGTACATGGTGCGGGCCGGGTTGTTCAACGATGTGGACGTGGTGCTCCACTGGCACCCCGGCGACCGGAACGACGCGAGTCCCGAGACCAGCCTCGCCAACAAGTCCGCCAAGTTCCGCTTCCGCGGCGTCTCGGCCCATGCCGCGGGCGCCCCGGATCGGGGCCGCTCGGCGCTCGACGGGGTCGAGGCGATGAACCACATGGTCAACCTGATGCGGGAGCACGTGCCGCAGGAGACCCGGATCCACTATGTGATCACCCGTGGCGGCCAGGCCCCCAACGTGGTGCCGGATTTCGCCGAGGTCTACTACTACGTGCGCCATCCGGACGCACGCGTGGTCATGGAGATCTTTGATCGGATCGCCAAGGCGGCCGAGGGCGCGGCGATGGGCACCGGCACGAGCGTGGAGCACGAAGTGATCCATGGGGTGTACAGCCTGCTCCCGATTGACACGCTGGCGCGGCTGATGGACGCCAACCTGCGCCGGGTGGGCGGCATCCGCTACACGCGAGAGGAACGTGCGTTCGCCGAGCAGCTGTTCCGCACGCTGGACGGGCCCGACCTCCCGCTCGGATCGGAAGCGGAGATCCAGCCCTTCGTGCCCAAGCCGACGAGCGGCTCCACCGACGTGGGCGACGTGAGCTGGGTGGTGCCCACCGTAGGGCTTTCGACCGCGACCTGGGTGCCGGGCACCGCGGCGCACAGCTGGCAGGCGGTTGCGGCCGGGGGCACGGGGATCGGGATGCAGGGAATGGCGCTTGCGGCGAAGGCGCTGGCGCTCACCGCTGTGGAGTTATTCACCACACCCGGGCACATCGAGGCGGCGCGCCGGGAGTTCGAACGCCGGCGAGGGGCGAACTTTGTCTATCGTCCGCTGGTTGGCGATCGGGCGCCGCCGCTGGACTATCGAAGGTAGAGACGGTCGAAGGCGATCGGGGACGAGCAGGGACGATCTCGGGTTGCAGCGGATCGTCTCCGATCGCCCGGGATCGTCGCCGGTGGTCCGCTCTCGCTAGGCACTCACGCTCGGCTCGCTTGTCGCGGCCGCGACGTGCCTGGCCCGGGTGAGATACATCCCCGCGAATACCGCCGTCCCCCCAAGCACCTGCCACCAAGTCGGCATTTCCTTGAGCAGGACCCAGGCCGCGAGAAAGGCGAACACCGGCGTCGCGTTCGAATACTGCGCGGCGCGCGTCGGGCCGATGTCCCGGATCCCTCGGGCCCAGATGAGGTAGGCCACCACGAGCGCCAGGAACGACGCGTAGAAGACGGCGCCCCAGGCCGCCGGGCCGAGCGTGCTCCAGCGTTGCGCGGCGAGGTCAGGGCCCGACAAGAGCACCATGAGCACGCTGCCGGCCGCCAGCGTCCAGGCCACGGCCGGCACCGGTCCCAGCTCCTCCACCAAGGGTCTGCTCCCGACCGAATAGATTGCCCAGCACACCGTGGCGGCGAACACCAGCAGGTCGCCGGCGCTCGAGGCGGCCACGTCCTGTCCGCTGCCCAGGACGATTACGGCAACGCCCGCCCCCGAAACCAGGAGCCCGGTCCACTCGCGCGCGCGGAGCCGCTCGTGACCCAGGACGTGGGACAGGGTGGCGGTCACGACGGGGTTGGCGGCGAGGATCAGCGCCGCGTTGCCGGCGCGCGTGATGGCGAGGCCCTGAATGAAGCCGAGCTGGTAGATCGAGTTGCCAATCGTGCCGTACAGCACGATGCGGCCCCAGTGGCGGCGCTCGGGGAGGGCGTGTTTCATCGCGAGCGTGACGGCGATCATCGCGACGCTGGCCAGCGTGAACCGCACGGCGTTGAGCGCCAGCGGCTCGAACACGGTGAGCGCGGCCTTGAGCACGATCAGGTTGACGCCCCAAATGAGGGCCATGAGCGCGAGCAGAGCGTCGGTGCGGGAAAAGGCGGGCACGGAGCAAAAGGTTAGAAGCCCGAGCCGTGAGGGGTAAGGGGTGCAAGGCTGAAACCCCGGTGCCACGGGCAGGCAGCCCGATGTCAGAGGACTGCCACGGACTTCGACCGCGGGCGGCGGCTTGTGGGAATCCCCGAGGGGTCGCATCGTAACGGTCACAGCTTGGACGGGGCCTTGCTCGCCAGGTGGAGCGGGAGATGCTGGCTTTGAGTGGCTCACTGGAGCGTTCCTTGCCGGCGCGGCGTCCGTCGTGACGGCGGACCCGGTGTTGACGCTCGCCGGTCTCGCCGCATGGCGCGGCCCCGCCCTCGGCGCTCCCCGCGCCGATCCGGTGCCGATCCTGCGAGCCACATGAGTGTGCGCCTGGCCGTTCCGGCAGATGCGGACATACTCGCCCAGCTCCGGTGGGACTTGCGGACCTCCCTCGCGCCGGCGGTCGGCGATCGGGCGGAGTTTCTCCGGCGCTGTCGTGACTGGATGCGCCAGCGTCTCGATCAGGCTTCGGCGTGGCGCTGCTGGGTGGCCGAGGAACGCAACGACGTCGTCGGCGCTCTCTGGCTCCAACTCATCGAGAAGGTGCCCAACCCCGTGGGCGAGAGTGAAACGCTGGGCTACATCACGAACGTGTATGTCCGCCCCGAGGCGCGACACCGCGGCCTGGGCTCACGACTCGTCGCCGCCGCGGTCGCCTTCTGTCGAGCGCTTCCGGCGGACACCATCGTGCTTTGGCCGACCGGCGACAGTCGCAGCCTGTACCAGCGACACGGCTTTCACCCGCCGAAAGAACTCATGGAACTGAGGGCTTCGCCGTAAGGTAGAGGGAGTCGAGGCCACGCGGCACCTCGTCGAAGGTCCGACCCGTCCTCATACTTGCCTCAGGTCAGTGGAGGGCTCGGCTGACATTCCAGGGTCTTTCTGACGTTTCAGGATCGAGCGTCGTCCTACGCCCGGTACATCGTCCTCCCGCCCACCACCGTCTGCACCACGGTGATGTCCTTGATGCGGTTCGAGTCCACCTGGTGCGGGTCCTCGGCCAGGATCACGAAGTCGGCGAGCTTGCCGGGCGTGATCGAGCCCTTCAGGTCTTCCTCGAACGACGCGTAGGCGCCGTTCAGGGTGCATACCCGCAGCGCCTCGGTCATCGTGATCCGCTGATTCGGCCCCCACTCCCGCCCGCGAAAGTCGCGCCGTGTGACCAGGCTCTGGAGCGCCATGAGCGGCTCGTACGGTCCGGGCATGTAGTCGGACGCCGGCGCCACCGGGATTCCCGCATCGAGGAACGACCGGTGCGCGAACATCCAGCGCATCTTCTCCTCGCCGTACTCCGCCCACTTGTCGCCGTGGTAATACACGTAGGTGTAGAACGGCGTGGGAACGGCGCCGGTGGCCTTGATCCGGCGGATCAGGTCCGGGTTGATCAATGAGCAGTGCTCGATCCGGTGCCGCGGGTTCACCCGCCGAGGCCACATCTGGAGCACCCGTTCGTACGCCTTGAGCACCAAATCAATGGTGACGTCACCGTTGGCGTGAATGCCGATGCGCCAGTCGTGGCGGTGCGCGTCCTCCACCGCGTCGCGGATCTCCTCCTCGGTCATCGTGAGGATGCCGTAATCGTCCGGGCGGCCGACATACGGCGTGCTCATCCGCATGGTGCGCTCGGATGCCGAGCCGTCCGCCCCGTACTTCACCGGGCCGATCCGTAGCCACTCGTCGCCGTACCCGGTCCGTACCCCCGCATCCCGCAGCGTGCCGTAAATCGCGCCGCGGGGGAAGAAATACAGCCGGAAGCGCATCTCACCGGCCCGATACGCATCCTGCAGTGCGATGAGCGAATCCTCGTCGCCGCCTGTCTGGTGGACGGACGTGAGCCCGGCCTTCGTCATTTGCTCGGAGATGTGCTTGACGCCAGCCTGCCGCGTGGCGCGGGTCACCTCCTCACGCTTACCGACACCGTTGAACACGCCGCGCGCGCGCTCGGCCACCTTGCCCGTCAGCTCGCCGTTCTCGCGGTAGAACTTCCCGCCGGTCGGGTCCGGCGTCTGCGCGGTGACCCCCGCCAACTCGAACGCCTTGCTGTTGTAAACGCCGGTGTGGCCGCCGCGGTGACCCACCATTGCCGGATGGTCGGGCACGGCTTCATCGAGGTCCTTGCGCGTGACGGGACGGTCGAGCTTGGTGTCGTCGTACATGTAGCCGGACACCCAGTAGCCCGGCGGGGTCGCGGCCGCCTTCCGGGCCAGCGCGGCCTTCACCTCGGCCACGGTATTGAGATTCACGTTGACGCCGATCAATTCGTTGACGCCGCTCGGATGGCAGTGCGCGTCAATGAAACCCGGCACGACGGTCATCCCCGCAGCGTCCATGATGCGCGTGCCCCGCGTGGCGATGTTACGGATGTCGCTGGTGCTGCCCACAGCGGTGAAGCGCCCGTACTTCACGGCGAAGGCTTCCGCGCGGGGCAGCGCATCGTCCACGGTGTAAACCCGGGCGTTCACGACGATGAAGTCAGGCCCGGGGTCCCACGCGGCCTGCTGTTGCGCCTGTTGCCCCGCTGCCATTGCCAGGGCGGGCTCGGGGTCGAGACCGAGGGCCGTGGCGAGGACGGCGGAGGATTCGAGGAACTGGCGACGTGAATAAGCCATGCGGCCCCCTGGTCCGTGCGGATTTACGCCTTCTCCACTGTCCTGCAGGCTCGCTCCAACCGCCCCAGCGCATCGGCCACCTCATCCTCGGTGCACAGCATGGACGGCCCCATGCGGATCACCTGCCCGTGCAAGCCGCCCACGCCCACCAGCAGTCGTTCCTCCTTGGTGGCCTCCATGAGCAACTTGGCCTTCCTGGGGCTCGGCGTCTTCTCGCGCGGGTCGTCCACCAGCTCCAGCGCCTGCATGAGGCCCATGCCCCGCACGTCGCCAATCCAATCGTGCTTCGACTTCAACGCCTCCAGCCCGGCGCGAAGCTGCCGCCCCCGTTCCGCCGAGCGGCGCGGCGTGTTCTCGCGGACCATCACCCGATTGGTCGCGATCCCGGCCGCCATCGCCACGGGATTGCCACCGAATGTCGAGATGGTCTTGGAGGTCCACGCCGCGGCGATCTCGGGCCGGGTGATGGTGGCGCCGACGGGGAAGCCGTTGGCGATCGCCTTGGCCATGATCATGATGTCCGGCTCCACGCCCCAGTGCTCGATCCCGAACCACTTCTCGCCGGTGCGGCCGAAGCCGGCCTGCACCTCGTCGCAGATGAACAGCCCGCCGTACTTGTGGACGATCTCCGCCATGCGCTGGAAGTAGCCCGGCGGCGGCACCACGTACCCCCCGACGCCCTGAATCGTCTCGGCGATGAACGCGGCAGGTCTGCCGTTCGTCATCGTGACGATCGCCTCCTCGAAGTCGCGCGCGAACTTCTCCACGCACGTGGCGTCGCAGGGAGACTTGAACTGACAGCGATACGGGTACGGCGAGACGATGTGCTTGATGCCGGAGACCGACGACGCCAGCGGGCGCCACCCCCCGTGGCCGGTGAGATTGGTGGCCATCACACTGCGGCCGGAATAGGAATGTCGGAGCGCGAAGACCTCGCTGCGGCCGGTGAACTGGCACGCGAGCATGATGGCGGTCTCCACCGCTTCGGTGCCGCTGTTGGTGAAGAAGGTCTTTGTGAGCCGGCCCGGCGCGATCGCCGCCAGGCGCCGCGCCATCTCCACCTGGTTCTCGGTGAGATACAGGGTGGACGTGTGCCCCAACGTGGCCACCTGCTCCTGGATCGCGCTCACCACCTCGGGGTGGCAATGGCCGATCGCGGTGGTGAGGATCCCGCTGAAGAAATCGAGATACTCGCGCCCATCGGCGTCCACCACGGTCATGCCCTGGCCGCGCACGATCACGAGAGGATCGTCGTAGTACGGTGGAGCGCATTGAAAAAGAAAATCCTGGTATCCGGCTTTGACTGCGGCTGCGTCGGTCGTCTCGACTCTCAGGCCCATGGTTGACTCCTCATCGTTGCCGCCACCTGCGTCCTGCTCACCACCTGGAAATCACTACCCGCTGATCCGTGTAGAACTGCACGGCGTCCCGGCCCTGTGCCTTCAGGTCGCCGTAGAAAGATCCGCGGGATCCGCCGAACGGGAAGAACGCCATGGGCGCAACGACGCCCAGGTTGACCCCGATCATGCTGATGCCGGCACGGTAGCGGAACTCTCGCGCGGCGCTGCCGCTGCTGGTGAACAACGACACGGCGTTGCCGTAGCGGCTCCGGTGCACCAATTCCAGCGCCTCGCCGAGGGACGCCGCACGCGTGACGCCCGCCACGGGCCCGAAGATCTCCTCGCGCCCGATGGTCATGTCCGGGGTCACGTCGTCGAACACCGTTGGGCCGATCCAGTGGCCGTGGGGGTATCGGTCCACGGTCTGCGCTCGCCCGTCGAGCAGGAGCGTGGCACCGCTTCGCACCCCGTCGTCAATGAAACCCACGACGCGCTCGCGGTGGCGGCGAGAGATCACCGGCCCCATGTCCACGCCATCCTCCAGCCCGTATCCCAGCCGCAGCGTCGCGGCGCGCTGGAGCATGCGCTCGCGCAGGGGCCGGTACGCTTCCCCCACGCCCACGACGACGCTCCCGGCCAGGCACCGCTGCCCCGCCGCGCCGAACACGGAGCTGATCACGGCCTCCGTGGTCGGGTCCAGGTCCGCGTCGGGAAGGACGATCATGTGATTCTTGGCGCCACCCAACGCCTGGACGCGTTTGCCCGACGCTGCCGCGGCGGCGTAAACCAAGCGCGCCGTCTCGCTGGATCCCACGAACGAGACGCCCACGATGCTCGGGTGTTCCAGTACGGCCGACACGGCCTCACGGGCGCCGTGCACCACGTTGAGCACGCCCGGCGGCAGCCCGGCCTCGACGGCGAGGTCCACGACCTTCTGGTGGGTGAGCGGATCCTGCTCGGACGGCTTCAATACCACCGTGTTGCCGCAGGCGATCGCGTACGGCCAGAACCACAGCGGGATCATCACCGGGAAGTTGTAGGGCGTGATCACGGCGAACACCCCGAGCGGCTGCCGCATCGTCTCGCAGTCGATTCCGCGCGCGACGTCCTCCAGCGTCTCGCCCATCATCAGCGCGGGAATGCCGCAGGCGTGCTCCACGTTCTCGATGCCGCGCTGAATCTCGCCTCGGCTGTCCGAGAGGATCTTGCCGTGCTCGATCGTGAGGTCCCGGGCGAGCTCCTCACGGTGCCGGTCGAGCAAGGCCTTGAGCCGGAACAACACCCGCGCGCGCTCCACTGCGGGGGTGGCGCGCCAGGCGGGGAATGCCTGGGCGGCCGCGCGGACGGCGGCGTCCACGTCGGCTCTGCCGGACAGCGGTGTGCGGCCCAGCAGGTCGCCCGTTGCCGGGTTGCGAATCTCCAGCGACTCGCCGGCCGCCGAATCGGTCCATCGGCCTGCGATGAAATTGGGGATGGGGCGGGCATGCACGGTGGCTCGGGGCATATGCTCCAGCAGCGACTCGTTGTCAGGTGTCCGTTGTGCACCATGGGCCTGCAGCCGACAAAACTGCCACAACGTGGGTTCGAACGGCAGCACTGCGGGGCCGTCCCCGCCCGGACTCGGAGGAACGGCAACGCATAGAGCTCACGCTCCCCGCTATCTGCCGTACTTCCGCAGCGCCGCCCGCAGCCGGTCGTGGGGCAGCGCGTACACGCGGTAGTCGTCCGCTCCGGTCATGGTGTCGGCGGCGACGAGCGCGTTGATGATCGCTTCCTCGGTGGCCTGCACCGTGGCCAGAAAGAGCTCGCCGATTTGGCCGTTCGGCAGCGCGGCGATTCGAGCCGGCGCCGGGCCGCGGTCGGCACCGGGATTCGCGGTGGAGAAAGCGATGAAGATGTCGCCCGATCCGTTCGACGCGATGCTCCCCATCTTGCCGAGCCCCAGGCTGGCGCGGCGAGCCAGTCGCTCGAGCTGGTGCGGGAGCAGTGGGGCGTCGGTGGCGACCACGATGATAATCGAGCCGCCCGGTTCCTCGTCGGCGGCATCGGGGCCGGGGCGGTCGCAGAGTCGCGCGTCGGGTTGCCCGGGCGGTGGGGTCACGTAGCAGGGCATGAGGTCGGTGATCTCCGTTCCCACCGGGACGCCGGCGATGCGAAGGAGACTGCGCGAACCGTAGTTGCACTGCACCAGCACGCCCACCGTGTACGTCGCACCGGCGATCGTGACGCGGCGCGACGACGTGCCGATGCCGCCCTTGAACTGGTGGCACACCATGCCGGTGCCGCCACCCACGTTCCCTTCGAGCACCGGCCCGCTGCGCGCGCTGTCGAGCGCCTGAAACGCGTGCTGCGCCGTCACGTGGAAGCCGTTGATGTCGTTGAGACCGCCGTCCCACGTTTCGGCGACCACGGGGAGCGCCCAGTCGAACTGCCCCCCGCGTCGCACCAGCCAGTCAATCACCGCGTCTCGCACCACACCCACGCTGTGCGTGTTCGTGATCAGCACCGGCCCCTCCAGAAAGCCGGATTCTTCCAGCCAGGTGGTGCCGGTCATCTCGCCGTTCCCGTTCAGCGTGAACCAGCCCGCGAACACCGGATCGCTGAGGTTGTCGCCGCGCGGGAGGATCGCCGTCACGCCGGTGCGAACGGGGCCCTGACCGATGACGCGGCGACCCGCGCCCCTGATGATGGTCGCATGGCCGACGCGAACGCCCGGCACATCGGTGATGGCGTTGAGTGGCCCGGGGGCTCCCTCGAGGGGGACACCGAGGTCGCGGGCGCGCGGCCTGGTCTGCGCCTGGGCGCCCTGGAAAAGGGAGGCGATCACCAGGAATGGGGGGAGAATCGGACGCATAGAGACGTTCCCCGGAGAGGGTGTGCCTGCCACCGTCGTGTGGCCCGGCGGGCAAAGATGTGGCCCCGTCGGCTCTCGCCGGAAGGATTGGTGGAGCGAGGTTGTGAACCGCCAGGCGGCGGGTATCTTCTTCGACCCTCACCCCTCCTGGAGGATTGGTTATGAAGTCTCTCCGGTTCCTGGTTCCGGTGGTCTCGATGGCGTCCGCTGGATGCGCTCCCCGCGTGGACACCGCCGCGGAGCTCGAGGCCCTGCGTCAGGCCGACGCTCAATACGCCCAGGCCGCCGGTAGCATGAACGTGGATGCCTTGCTGGGGCTCTACGCGCCCAACGCAACGCTCTACGCCCCCAACATGGCGCCGATAACCGGTACGGAAGCGATTCGCGCCTTCGGGACTCAAATGAGTTCCGCGGCCGGATTCTCCGCCGTGTTTCATCCGACGGCGGTCGAAGTCGGGAGTGGCGGGGATATCGGCTACACGCTCAGTCACTACGTGGTTACGATGAACGGCCCCGACGGGAAGCCCGTGACCGAAAAGGGGCCCGATTTCCACCTGTGGAAGAAGCAGGCCGATGGTTCCTGGAAGATCGTGCTGGATCTGTGGAACTCGGAGGACCCGCTGCCCGCCCCCGCCCCGGCCCCGGCTGGCCGCCGCTGAGGGCGGGGTCCCCAACGATCAGTTGGCCTGGCCGTGATGGCGCTCACGCGTGGACCGTTCCAAAGGAGTGCGGAGCCCATCACGTCCACGCCGTGCGGGACTTCCGCGGCCGGAGGATATGCGCCGGGAACGCTGCGTGCGCCGGGTGGGGTCCGGATCAGGCCGGCGGGCGCGGCGCCGTCGGGGTCGTACCTGAAGGCCTCTTGGCGTCGGTTTGGGGCAATCACGCGGTGCCCACGGTTGACACGCGAGGGGTGTCTCCCGCCGTGAGCCCCTTTTGAATCCCTCCAGAATCGCAGTACCGATCCGAGGAAGGTGGGCTTGATCATGACTCCCGTTGCCAGCACACAGGTCTCGTCTGTCCCGGTTGTCCGGCGCAGCCGCACCGGCGTGCCGGCGCCGCCTCGCCTGCTCGCCGGACTGGTCGCTGGGCTGTTGGTCGCGTCGGTCTCGCCTCCCGCGGTGGCCCAGGGTCGCATCACCACTCCCAGAGAGCATTTCGGCGCCAACATCGGCGACGATTACTTCCTCGCCACGTACACCCAGCTCATGGCCTACTGGCCCAAGCTCGACGCCGAATCGGACCGGATGGTGCTACAGGAGATCGGCCGATCCGCTGAAGGTCGCCCGCAGCTGATGGCCATCATCACGTCGCCAGAAAACCAACGGAGCCTGGCGCGCTACAAGGAGATCAGCCGCCGGCTCGCGCTTGCCGAAGGCCTCACCGATGAGCAGGCCCGCGCGCTGGCACAGGAAGGTAAAGCGGTGGTGTGGATAGACGGCGGCTTGCATGGCACCGAGGTGCTCGGGGCGCATCAGCTGATCGAGATGGTCTACCAGATGGTGAGCCGCACGGACCCGGAGACCCTGCGGTTCTTGAACGACGTCGTGATGCTCGCCGTTCACGCCAACCCGGACGGCATGGAACTGGTATCGTCGTGGTACATGCGGGAATCGGATCCCATGAAGCGATCCATGGAAGGCGTGCCGCGCCTGTATCAGAAGTACATCGGGCACGACAACAACCGCGACTTCTACATGGTCAACCAGCCGGAAACCGAGAACATGTCGCGGATTCAATACCACGAGTGGTTCCCGCAGATCGTGTACAACCATCACCAGACGGGGCCTCAAGGAGTGATCCTGTTCGCCCCGCCGTTCCGCGACCCGTTCAACTACAACCTCGACCCTCTCCTCATGGCGCAGATCGACGCCGTCGGCGCGGCGATGCACAGCCGGTTTATCGCCGAGGGTAAGCCGGGTGCCACGACCCGCGCCGGGGCGAGCTATCAGACGTGGTGGAACGGGGGGCTGCGGACCACGACCTATTTCCACAACATGATCGGGCTTCTGACCGAGTCCAAAGGCAGTCCGACCCCGATCCAGATCCCCTTTTACCCGGAGCGCCAGCTGCCCAGCACCGAACTGTTCTGGCCGGTGGAGCCGCAGACCTGGCACTTCCGCCAGTCCATTGACTACTCCATCACCGCCAATCGCGCCGTGCTGGACTACGCCTCGCGCAATCGCGAGAACGTGTTGTACAACATGTACCTCATGGGCAAGCGCTCCATCGAGCGCGGGAGCCGCGACCACTGGACCACGCAGCCCAAGCGCATCGAGGCCGTCCGGGCGGCGGTTGCCGCCGACCGGTCCGTGCAGCTTGGCGAAGAGCGATTCCCGGGCTTTGGTCGCGAGGTGCCGGCCCGCTTCTTCCGCCTGCTGCGCGACCCCGCGTTGCGAGATCCGCGCGGGTACATCATTCCGGCCGACCAGCCGGATTTTCCCACGGCGGTCAAGTTCATCAACACGCTGGTGAAGAACGGTATCACGATTCACCGCGCCACCAGCGCGTTTTCCGTGGCCGGCAAGCCATACCCGGCGGGATCGTACGTGATCAAGACCGCGCAGGCCTTCCGGCCGCACGTGATGGACATGTTCGAGCCGCAGGACTATCCCAACGACTTCGTGTACGAGGGAGGGCCGCCCATTCCCCCGTACGACAACGCCGGCTACACGCTCGCCTTCCAAATGGGCGTGAGGTTCGATCGCGTGCTGGACGGCTTCGACGGCCCGTTCGAGAAGACCACCGGGTTGCAGAAACCTCCCGCGGGGAACGTCACGGGCGCGGATCGCGCGGCGGGGTTCCTGCTGAGCCACGACTACGTGGATGCCGCCGTGGCCATGAACCGGTTGCTGGCGAAGCGCTACGAGGTTCAGTGGCTGACGGAGCCGTTCCAATCGGGTGGGAAGACGCACCCGGTCGGGACGATCTACCTGCCGGCGAAGGGCGGCCTGGTGCCGCTGCTCCAACAGCTCGCCACCGATTTCGGCGTGAGCTTCGAGGGCGTCCCGCGCGGGCCGGATGTCGGGGCAATGCGGTTGCGGTCGTTGCGCGTTGGCCTGTGGGATCGTTACGGAGGCTCCATGCCTTCGGGATGGATCCGGTGGCTGCTCGAGCGCTACGAGTTCCCGTTCGAACTGGTGTTTCCCAAGGGGCTCGATCAGGGTCAGCTGGCTCGCAAGTACGACGTCTTGATCTTCCCCACCGAGGCGATTCCCGAAGAGGATCGGCGCGCCGGCGGAGGGAGCCAGCCGGACTCGCTCACCATTCCAGCGGAGTTCCGCGGGTGGCTCGGCAGCGTCACGGTGGCCAGGACCGTTCCGCAGTTGAAGCACTTCCTGGATGACGGCGGAACCATCATCTCGATCGGCTCGTCCGTGGCATTGGGACATCATGTGGGACTCGCCGTCGCGAATCACCTGGTGGATGCGTCCGGCAAGGCGCTGCCGGAGGACAAGTTCTACGTGCCTGGGTCGGTGATGCAGGTGCGGGTGGACAACACCCGGCCCGTGGCGTACGGCGTGCCCGAGCGCGTGGATGTGTTCTTCGACCACAGTCCGGTGATGAAGCTGCTGCCTGAAGCCACGGGGCAGGGGGTACGCTCCGTTGCGTGGTTCGACGGCGATGCGCCGCTCCGCAGCGGGTGGGCCTGGGGTCAGCAGTATCTCAAGGGCGGGGTGGCCATGGCCGAGGCGCGCGTGGGTCGGGGGCAGCTGTTCCTGTTCGGTCCCGAGATCACCAATCGGGGCCAGCCGCACGGGACGTTCAAGTTCCTGTTCAACGGGATCTTCCTGGCGGGGGCGCAGCAGCTCCGGGCGCCGACCGCGGCGGGAGGGGCGAAGTAGGCGCCGCGCCCCCGGCACCCTGCGAGCAGCTTCGCTCACCCGAGAGGCTCGAGCTCAGTGGCTCGGGCCTCTCGGTACTTGGGGCCAGCCGGGCACGGCGTGGCCGAGGCAGCCCGGGGGCGCTCAGGCCAGCGCCCGCCGCAGCGACTTCTCCCAACCTTCGTTGTGTTTTACCCGGGCGACCGTACCGGCTCGCAGTCGTTGGAGTGGCTCGAGCTTCCGCAACGCCAGGCGGTGCGGGTTAGTCGGCGTGACCGCTGCCTCGTTCGGCGTGAGTGCGAGCGGCGCGCGACGGAAGTGCAGGGCCTGGAGGTGGCGATTGACGGCTTCGATTCCCTCGTTGAAGGCGTACGTGGCGGCGGACGGACCGGCGAGAAGCTCGAGCACGTGAGTGGACCCCACCGGCGCCAGGAGGAACATCGCCCAGGTTTCGGGCAGGAGCGTGGGGGCGGCGGGTGCTTGTGTGTCCGGATCGAGCAGTTGCACGAAGCCCAGCCGTGGCTCCGCCACGGCGACGGACAGAAGGAACGCCACGCATGCAGCGCGGTCGGCTGAGGTGAGTCGGTCCAACAACGACGCGGAATCACGCACGACCGCGCGGGGCACGCATCGTCGCCGATCACCGCCTCCACGCGGCCCTGCTTCCGCACCACGCCGTCGCTGCCGGCCAGCGCGAATACTGCACCGGCGCGGCGCGGGTCCGGGGTCACGTCAGGTCCCGTACGGTTTGCCGCACGCCGGACAGAACTTGGGTGTCCCGTCGGCCTCGGCGCCGCAGTGGGCGCACGTCCGCTTGGGGCTGAGAGCCGTGCCGCATTCGGGACAGAACTTTCCGCCCTGCGCCTTCGCGCCGCACTTCGGACAGATCACCGCCGCCACCTGTGCGAGATCGCGCTGGCCGAGGTAGTCCACTTCACGCGCCTTCAGCGCCACCTGCTCCCTCGCGGCACTGGCCTGCGCGGCCGCGATCTCTTCATCGAGGTCCGGGGCGCAGCTCTCACACAAGCCCGCCTTCTTGTTCCAGCACACCGGCTCGCACACCCAGTTGCCGCAGCGGGTGCATTGCTTGAACAGCGGGCGGATTTCGCGAACTGCCGCGTCCAGCGCGGCGTCGTGCGCTGGCCCGGCCACCATGGACTGCAGCGCCTCCGCCGACTGCGCCGCGCGGCCGAATATCCCGCCCAACAGCGACGCGGCCGCATGAGCCGCGGCCGCCGCAGTCCCGAGTTTGCTGGCCTGGAAGGTGGACATGTAACCGTTGCCGCACTTCTCGCAGAAGAACTTGAACTGGAAGCCGCGCTGAGACGAAAGGTCGGTGTAGTTGTTGGTGAACGGGATATTGGCCATGGCGTCGGCTCCGGTGGACATCAAAGGTCCGGCGCGCGTGGGCGGGCGTCAAGCGACGTGGCGCCCTGTTGCTCCAACACCGCCACTGCTCGCGACGCAGGATTCCACCGGGCGTCAGCGACCTCGGCGTGCTCACGCCGACGCGGGCCTGCCGGCGTCGATCAAGATCGACTCGCCCGCCGCCGACGCGGGCTCGATCGAAGCTATCTGGCGGTGCTGAACGCAAGGATCCTGGTCGGTGCCTGGCCAACCTTGGCGGTGGTCTGCACCACGCGCAGCCCGCGGTGAATCGCCGCCACAACGCCGGCGCGCTCGACCGAGACGTAGAGCGGCTCCCCCCTCGGATGCAGGGTGAACCAATGCGGCCCGTCCCCGACGGTGAGCTCGGCGAGCGGCTCCGCCTCCGGCAGGGTTAAGGCATACACGTTGTCCGTGGCGTAGGACGCGATCCATACCTCACGCTCGTCCGGCGACAGCAGGATGCCGTGGGTGTAGGTGTCGAGCAGGGGGCGCGGCGTGCCAGGAGGCACGGGGACTTCGGTCACGCGACGTGTCACGTCCGTCTTCAGGTTCAGTTCTGCGAACCCGTGGAAACTCGAGAGCGTGAGGAAGATCGCCGTGCCGTCTCGCTTTAAAGCCATGACCCGCGGAATCCCACCAGGCTTGATCTTCCGCGTGATCTCCAGCCGCTCCGGGTCGATGACGGCAATCAGGGAGTCGCCCAGCGAGGTCACGAACACCTCGCGACCGTCGGCGGAGGTGTAGGCGTTGTGCTGCTCCCGGCCCGCGGGCAGTGACTTCACGACTGCCATCGTCTCGGTGTCCACGATGTCCGTTTGCCCGCCGCCCCGCTGCGGCACGAAATCGTAGCGGCCGTTCGCGCTGATGGTCGGTTCGTTCGGTACCGGTCCGACCTTCGCGTGCGCGACGACCGCATCCGTCGCCACGTCCACCTTGAGGAGTTCATGCGTGGTTTCCACGGTGATGTACAGCCAGCGCCGATCGGGCGAGATGATGAGGCCATGCGGGCGGCGCCCCGTGGGAATCGTATCCAGGACGTCGAGTGAATAGGGGTCGAGTCGCAGCACGCCCTCGTAGCGATCGGCCACGTACAGGCGAGTATCGAGCCGTTGCGATTCCGCCCGAGTCTGCGAGGAGCCGACCGCAGCGGAAACGGACAAACCGGCCAGCGCGACCGTGGCGATGGTGACTCGAGCCAAGCGCATGGCTGACACCCTCGAAGCGAGAGACTTGCCATGACGATGCGAGGCGATCGTGGTGGGGTCAAGCCGCTGGAACCGCTGGACGCTGGCGAGCCGGAGCGCTATCTCTTTTTCCCACCGGCGGAGAGTCCCCTCCAACTCGGCTGCCAGGGCGCCATTGTCTTTCACAGGAGGGCGACGGTGTCGGTGCCGCGTGCCTACGTCAACCCTTTCACCACGGGAAGCTGCTCACGGCGGCGTCCTGCGGCAGGCAGGCGCTGGCAGCGCTGGGCGATCCCCGCCCGGGGCTCAGCCGTGGCGAACTCGCTCGGGTCGAACGGGGAAAGGCCGCGTTCAGCCGCCTGTTCGCTCGCGGGGATGCGCTTCAATCGGGTGTTCATGCACAACGGCCGGGCGCCGACTCCCTGGGAGGCCATCCGGATGCACGGGGGCCAAGCGGCGGCGGGTCGAAACGCGTTCAATGCGCTCTCGCGTTGGCCAATACGCCCCGGTGGCGTTTCTCCTGACACGTTGACCGTTCTGGTTCGCCCTCTTGCGTCTTGTCGTCGCGTCCATCAACCCGGAGGTCCGCACCATGCGAACACTGCTTTGCCTCGCCTTAGTCGCCGCGGGATGCGCCCGCGAGGCACCCCGCGCTCCTGCGAACCCGGCCCAGCGGTACGCCGGCACCTGGGACGGCCGCTCCATGGTGGCCGGCTCGGACAGCGGGGTCAGTTGGACCAGCCAGATGACTGCCACCGCCGCGGGGACTGTGTCCGGGACGCTGTCCTTCGCCGGGCCGGGGGCGCCGCCGATCGAGCTCCGGACGATCGAGCTGAACGATTCGGTGATCATCTTCGAGATGGGCCCGTATGTGAGCCCGACGGCGAAGGCCGAGGTAATCACGCGGTCCACGGGCCGCGTGGGGGGCGACTCGCTGTGGGGGACCTTCGAGATGCTGCCGACCAAGGGGGGCGGCGTCGTTCCTGACATGTCGGTCGCGCAATGGAACAACGCCGTGGTGCGTCCAGCCCCGGGAAGCGAACCGATCCGCGGCACGTTCGTCGCGAAGCGCCGTCCGGCGACGCCCTGAGTGGCGCTGCGGGACGTGGCCGTGGCGGCGAGGCCAGGCGGCGCGAGCGTTCCGCGCGCGTCCGTTCGGGTGCTGCGCGCCGATGAGGGGGTTGCTCAGGAGATGCGACCGGAGGGACTCGAACCCCCACGGGTTGCCCCACAGGATCCTAAGTCCTGCGCGTCTACCAGTTCCGCCACGGTCGCGAGCAGGTCGTCCGCTACGCGCACAACATACACCGCGCTGCGCGATCTTCCCAGTTCGAGCGCTCGACTGGGGGCGGCGCACGGTTGGCCAGCCCGGACGGCCCGCGGGCCCCGACGCCACGGCGGTCCACTGGCCTGGCAGCCCTGAATACCACGGAGCTCTACCCGTATGTCCACGCGACCACCGGCGGTGTTCGATCCCCTCACGACTTATCGAGAATACCCGGCGCCCGAGATGGCGCGGCGCAGCGCGGCGTTCGCCGCCGACATGCGGCGGCGCCGCACCGTGCGTCAGTTCAGCAGTCGCCCGGTCCCGGATGACGTGATCCGGCACTGTCTGGAGGCGGCAGGCTCCGCGCCCAGCGGCGCCAATCTGCAACCGTGGCACTTCGTGGTCGTCTCGAGCCCGAGCCTCAAGCGCGAGATCCGCGCTGCCGCCGAGCTGGAGGAAGCTCGGTTCTACCGGGAGGGACCCGCAGATTGGCTGGCGGCGCTCGCGCCGTTGGGTACGGACGAACACAAGCCGTATCTCGAAGCCGCGCCCCACCTCATTGTCGTGTTCGCCCAGCGATACGGGTTGGACCGCCAGGGCAAGCGCATCAAACACTACTACGTCACGGAGTCCGTGGGGATTGCCACGGGGATTCTGCTTACGGCGTTGCATCTCTCGGGGCTCGTGACGCTGACCCACACGCCGAGCCCGATGGGATTCCTCAACCGCCTGCTGGGCCGGCCGGCGTCGGAGCGGCCGGTGATGATCGTGGTGGCGGGCTACCCGGCCGCTGATGCCGTGGTGCCGCGAATTACCAGGAAGTCGCTGGACGCGATCGTCACGTTCGCGTGAGCCCGTCGCTCCGTTGATCTGTCCCGCTCAGGTTCCCGCGAGTACTTTCTTCGTCCCCGCAAGGACGCGGGGCCCGGAGGGCCCCGGGTCAAGTCACCGACTTTTCCAAGGTAGGAAAGACACTCATGCCAGGTTTCCGGGTTCCCCTCGGTGTTATCGGCGCCGCCGTCATGATCGCGGCGCTTCCCGCCCAGGCGCAACGTGCGGGGGCTCCTCCCGAGCCCGCGCTTCGGCCGGTCGTTCTGGACTCCGCCGTTCTCGCGGCCTACAAGTGGCGCAATATCGGCCCTGATCGCGGCGGCCGCTCCATCGCCGTGAGCGGCGTGAAGGGTCGCCCCAACGAAGCCTATTTCGGGGCGGTGGGCGGCGGCTTGTGGAAGACCACCGACTACGGGGAGAATTGGTTTCCGGTCACCGACGGGCACGTGCGGAGTGCGTCCGTTGGCGCGGTGGCGGTGAGCGAGACGAATCCCGATCTCGTGCTCATCGGCATGGGCGAAACCTGCATCCGGGGCAACATCATGCCGGGCGACGGCGTGTACAAGAGCCCCGACGGCGGCAAGACGTGGACCCACATCGGTTTCTCCGAATCGCACGGCATCGCGAAGATTCGCATTCACCCCACCAACCCGGACATCATCTTCGTGGCGGCGTTCGGCAAGTACAGCGTGCCCAGCCCCGAGCGCGGCATCTACAAGAGCACCGACGGTGGCCGTACCTGGCGTCGCGTGCTGTTCCGAGACGACAAGACGGCCGGCGTGGACATCTCGATTGACCGCAACAACCCCAACGTGATGTATGCGGCGCTCTGGGAAGCGTATCGCAAAGAGTACCAGATGTCCTCCGGCGGCCCGGGCAGCGGTCTGTTCAAGAGTACCGACGGGGGCGAGACCTGGACCGAGATCACTCGGAACCGCGGCCTGCCTCAGACGGGCCTGGTGGGCAAGATCGGCGTGTCGGTGTCCGGAGCGAATTCGAACCGGGTGTACGCCCTGGTCGAAAACGAGAACGGCGGGTTGTTCCGCAGTGACGACGCCGGTGTCACCTGGGCCCTGATCAACGATCGCCGCGCCATTCGCCAGCGGGCCTTCTACTACACCCACGTGTTCGCCGATCCGAAGAACGCCGACGTGGTCTACATGCAGAACACGACCATGTTCCGTTCCGCCGACGGCGGCAAGACCATGACGTCGGTGAACAGCGGCACGCACGGTGACTTCCATGACCTGTGGATCGACCCGGATAATCCCAATCACCTGGTGGTGGGGAACGACGGGGGCGGCGCCGTGTCCACCGACTACGCGGCATCCTGGACCGCGCAGGACTTTCCCACCGCCCAGTGGTACCACGTGATCACCACGAAACACGTTCCCTACCACGTGTGCGGCGCGCAGCAGGACAACAGCACGCTCTGCACGCCGTTCAATTGGAACGCCGCCGCCTTTGGGTTCGGCGTCGGCGGGCCCGGCGGCGGGGCGGGCGGCGGGGCCGGCGGCCAGCAGCGCGACATCACGCTGGGCGGGATGCGGGTCTCGTACCAGGTGGGCGGCGGTGAGCCGGGCTACATCGCGCCGGATCCGCTCGATCCGGACATCTTCTTTTCCGGTACGAACAACGGCGGATACCTGGACCGGTTCAACCGCCGGGTGGGCGCGGCTCGGGAGGTGAATCCATACCCCTGGTTCTACTCGGGCGAACCGGCCAAAGAGATTCGGGAACGGTGGCAGTGGACCTTCCCCATCATCTTCTCGCCGGTGGATCCGCGGACGCTCTACGTGTCCTCGCAGCGGGTCTGGCGTACCCGGGACGGTGGCCAGACGTGGACGGCGCTGTCAGGGGACCTGACGCGGCATGATCCGGCAACACTGGAGAAGTCGGGCGGCCCCATCACCGGCGACATGAATGGTCCGGAGGTCTATGCCACGGTCTTCGCCCTCGGTCCGGGCAAGCGGGACGTCAACATCATCTGGGCCGGATCGGACGACGGCCTGGTGCATGTGACGCAGGACGGCGGCGCTACGTGGACCAACGTGACGCCGCAGGAGATGCCGGACTTCGGGCGCGTGAGCCAGATTGACGCGTCGGCGTTCGACAACGCGACGGCCTACGTTTCGGTGCGGCGGCCGCTGCTCAACGACTTCGCGCCGTACATCTTCAAGACGAACGACTTCGGCCGGACCTGGACGAAGATCACCGGCGGCATCCGGGCCGATGCCTACGTGCACGCCGTCCGCGAGGACCCGTATCGCCGCGGGTTGCTGTACGCCGCCACGCAGCACGGCGTCTACCTGAGCTACGACGACGGCGCCACCTGGCAGGCGCTCAACCCCGCTTTCCCCGATGTACCGGTGCACGATCTCATCGTGGAGAAGAACGAGCTGGTGATCGGGACGCACGGCCGCGGCTTCTGGGCGCTGGACAACATCGCCCCGCTGCGGCAGGCATCCCCCGAGCGGTTCGCGGCGGACGCCTTCCTGTTCACGCCTCCCACGGCGGTTCGGTCCGGCCCCGGCGTGACGTTCAGCTGGTGGCTGAAGACCAAACCGCAGCGGGCCGCGCTCGAGTTGCTCGATTCCACCGGGACCGTGCTCCGTACCTGGGAACCGGACACGGCCACGGGTGAGCGCCGCACGGCGGCGCCGGGCGAGGGCGGTGGCTTTGGCCCGGGCGGCCCCCCTCAATGGCTGCCGGTATCGCCGGGGCTCAACCGCATCCACTGGAATCTCCGTACGCAGCCGTTCGTGACGTTCCCGGGAATGATCATGTGGGGGGTGCGCGTCAACGCGCCGGCCGTCCCGCCGGGGCGTTACACGCTGCGGCTCATCGTGGACGGCCGCGGGCTCACCGCGCCGGTCGTCGTCGAGCGCCATCCTTGGATCACCGACGTGACGGACGCCGACCTGGTCGCGCAGTACGCGTTCTCGCGTCAGGTGCACGCTAAGGTCAACGAGGCCAACGGCGCCGTGATCGAGATTCGGCGCGTGAAAGACCAGCTTGACGATCGCCTGACGCGATCCGGCGACGGGCGGCTGCGTGCCGGCGGCGCAACGCTGCGCGCCAACCTGTCCGCGGTGGAAGAGAGCATCTACCAGGTGCGCAACCAGAGCAATCAGGATCCGCTCAACTTCCCCATCAAGGTCAACAATCGGCTGGCCACGCTGATGTCCATGGCCGAGCGGGGTGACGGGCGACCCACGAACAACATGCCGGAGATCTTCGGCATTCTGAGCGCGGAGTTGAAGGGATATACCGATCGCCTGTCGCAAATCTGGTCCAGAGACCTGGCTGCGGTGAACGCGGATTTGCGGCGGCTCAACTTGCCGCCGCTCGATCCGAAATGCGTGCGAGTGGACGGGTGCCCGGTGATGTAGAGCAACCGGAGGCCGGCCTGGTCCACGATCCTCGAACGTGGGAACGCGCTGCCGGGGCCGACGCTCGATTGGATCAGGTCACGGTGGCTTCCGTCCGAGCACGACGCCGAACGCCGGCTGCCGCCACAGCACTTCGGCGCGAAATCCGGCGCCGCCGAGCATGGCGATCTCCGAGCCGAGCGGGAAGTAGCGATCCTCGCTCGCCCAGGACTCGAGGAACGCGCGCGCCCGCCGCGCCCCGTAGGTGCGGGTCATGTGGCGGATCCACGTCGCCACGAACTGCCGGTTGAGCCGGGCGTCGTCCGCCAGGAAGGCGTCCCCGCTCGCCAGCACGCCCCCGGCGCGGAGGGCCCGGAAGCACCGCCGGTAGAAACGCCGCTTGCCGCGCTCGCTTCGGATGTGGTGAAGCGCGAGCGTCGCCACGATCGCGTCGCACCGGTGCAGGGCGGTGCGCGCGAAGCTGCCGTGCACGAGGCGGATTCGGCGGGCGAATCGCGTCAGGCGTCGCGACGCGGCCTCGAGCATGCCGGCGTCGGCGTCGAGCCCGATCAGCGTGGCGCGCGGCGCCGCCATGAGGCAGCGGGATGCCAGTGCCCCGGTGCCGATCCCGAGGTCCACGATGACGGGCGAGCGCGCCGGCACGAGCCGAGGCACCCCGGCCACCACGTCGAGGATCTCCTCGTAACGCGGAATGAACGTGCGGATGCGTCGGTCGTATTCCGACAGCGTGATGCCGAGGTGCCGGGCCACGGACATTGGCACGAACCTAGCTCGTGAACTCGCGGCCCGCTGCCTTCCACGCGCGGCCCGGACCTCGTATGCTAGAGCCGGATCCGCCACGCGGGGTGGCGCCGTGCGACTCTGGACTCCCTCCCCATGCCTGCAACTGGCCAGCACGCTGCTCATCGCCGCCGGCTCCGCCGTCGGACCGGTTCACCCGGCGTTCGCCCGACCGCGGCAGCCTCCGGGCCAGCAGGCACCTGGTGCCCGGGTCAACGGACAGCCGCTGTTCGGCGCTCATGACGTCATGCTCCTCACCATTGAAACGGACCTCCGAAGCGTAGTCCGGGATCGTGACTCCACGAAAGCTCGGTGGCATCCTGCCACGCTGCGCTACGCGGACGAGAGCGGCTCGCCGCTGACGCTTCCGGTCGAGCTAAAAACGCGCGGGCACTGGAGGCTCGATCCCGATCACTGCGACTTCCCGCAGCTGCGAGTGAGTTTTCCCGCCGAGCAGCCGGCCAACTCTCCGTTCGCCGGTCAGGACAGATTGAAGCTCACCACCCCATGCAGGCCACGCCGCGCCAAGTACGAGCAGTATGTGTTACGCGAGTACCTGGTTTATCGGCTGTATCAGCTGCTGACCCCGCGGAGTTTCGGCGTTCGCCTTGCCCGTATCACCTACCTGGATGCGAATGGGCGCTTGGAGCCACGGACCATATACTCGTTCTTCGTCGAGGACCACGATCGGCTGGCGGCGCGTCACGGCGCCAGGGTGATCGAGGTTGAAGGCGGGAGTTTCGACGACCTGGATTCGGCCAATGCCGGGCTGGTGTCGTTGTTCCAGTACATGGTGGGCGGGACGGACTGGTCAATCTTCGGTCTGCACAACATCCGCCTGTTGCAAGACACTCTCACGGGCGTCGTCTCCGGGGTACCGTACGACTTCGACTGGACCGGGATCGTGGATACGGAGTACGCCGTCCCTGACGCTCGTCTGGGCCTCTCGACGGTACGACAACGGTTGTACCGCGGCCCGTGCCGCACCGAGCAGGAATGGGCGCCGATCTTCCAGCGGTTCGAAGCCGTCAGGGACTCGGCGTATGCCCTCTATTCCGGCGTCCCGGATCTCGACCCGGCGTACACGAGGGACGTCGGGAAGTATCTTGACGCGTTCTATCGCGTGATCCGCACTCCCCAGCTTGTGCGGCGGGAGCTGATTGCTCCCTGTCGCGAGCGAGCCTGAGGCGAGCAGATCAGGCTGAAACCGGGCGCGCTGACCACTCCGATACTGCCCCGGCCGCCGGTGCGCGTGGCGAACGGGAGATCGGGCATCGTGTGTGCTCCCGCGACCGTGCAGGTGCACTTATCGTGTCAGATCCACCGGCGTCACCGGGACGTCCCAATGCGCCAGGAGGATCTCGAAGCGCCGCTGTTCCTCGCGCTCGAACCTGGCGCGATCCGGGTACAGCTCGCGCAGGATGGGCTCGAGATCTGGTTCCTCGTCATGTGCCGCGGCGTTCTTGAAGACGATCGTGACCCGGTAGTCCCACCGTCCGTCCTCGGTTCCGTGGTACCGCGGCGTCACGGCGGTGACCTGGAGCATGCGTCCCATCTCGACTTGCTTCTTCAGGACCGGATAGTGGTTGCGCTTGAAGAGCTGAATGAACTCGTTGGCGAAACCCCAGCGGACCTTGTAGTAGTAGTCCACCACGAAGGGCGTGTTGGGGTCGCCCCGGGGCGGCGCCTGAGCCTGGGCCATCCCGCAGAGCGCGGACAAGAGCCCGACGGTCGAGGCACCCACCGCCCGGCCTGCGTTACGATCGTGCCGGCGTATCATGAATCGTCGCTCCTGATCAAGGTCAGCCGATGGGCGAGAAGTTGCCGCCGGCGCGGAGGGCCTCGCCAGGGCGATGGCCTCCGAGCGGCTTGCTCCGCCTGCCGCGAGGGCGTAATCTGCTGCGATTCGGGAGCCATGCCACCCCCTCCGACAGGAACCCTGCCATGAGTCGCTCGCTACTCCTCGTGCCCGTGCTCACGCTTCTGGCTCACGCGGCGGCTCCGGCTCAGGCCCGACTGGGTACGATTCGGTTTCCCACCTCCGGCGCCGTCGCGGCCCAGCCCCACTTCCTCGAGGGGGTGCTGTACCTGCACTCGTTCGAATACGGGCCGGCGGCGCGGGCCTTCCGCAAGGCTCAGGAGGCAGACCCCGGGTTCGCCATGGCCTACTGGGGCGAGGCCATGACCTACAACCACCCCATCTGGAACCAGCGTGATCGGAACGCGGCGCTTGCCGCCCTCGCCCGACTCGCGCCCACGCGTGAGGCCCGCCGGGCGAAAGCGCCCACGGAGCGGGAGAAAATGTACCTCGACGCGGTGGAAATCCTGTACGAGCAGGGCCCCAAGCCGGAACGCGACACGGCGTATGCGGCGGCGATGGAGCGGCTGGCGAACGCGTTCCCGGACGATCACGAAGCCCGGTTGTTCTACGCTCTCGCGCTCCAGGGCTTGAGCCAGGGCGTGCGGTCGGTGGCGGCGTACATGCGTGCCGCCGCGCTGGCCGAGGACGTGTTCCGTGACAACCCCAACCATCCGGGCGCCGCCCACTACCTCATCCATTCATACGACGATCCCACGCACGCGCCCTTGGGCCTGCGGGCCGCCCGGGCGTATTCGAGAATCGCGCCCGACGCCCCGCACGCCCAACACATGACCACGCACATCTTCCTGGCGCTGGGGATGTGGGACGACGTGGTTTCGCAGAACAAGATCGCCGCCGATCTCACCGACTGGGGCCCGGGGCATTACCCGTCCTGGCACCTGTACGGCCTCCTGCAACAGGGAAAACACCAAGCGGCGCGGACCCAGCTGGAGCGGGCAAAGGATCTTCCGGCGAACCGTCCGAGCGCGCAGCGGCTCGCCTATCTGGTGAGCATGCGCGCGCACTACGTGATCAACACGGAGCGGTGGGACGATCCAGTGCTGCGCTGGACTGTTGAAGCCTTAGACGCTGGCCCGGTGGCGCAGGCCATTGACGCGTTCGTGACGGGGTTCGCGGCGTTCAACCGCGGCGACCGCGTTGCGGCGCAGCGCGCCGTCGAGCGGTTGCGTGCCGTGCCGGCCGGCGGAGCGGCCGGGGTGGTGCCGCGCATTCTTGCCAATCAACTGGCCGGTGTCATGGCGGTGGGGGAGGGTCAGGTCGAGCGCGGGATCGGGCTCCTGTCCGAGGCGGCGAAGCTCGAGGATGGGATGCCCGTGGAATTCGGCCCGCCGGACGTGGTGAAGCCCTCCCATGAACTGCTGGGCGAGATTCTCCTCGGACTGGAGCGCGCGGCGGAGGCCGAGCGCGAGTTCACGCGGGCGCTGGAGCTGGCGCCCCGGCGCGCTCTCTCGCTCAGGGGGCTGGGCCGCGCGGCGGTGGCCGCGGGCAACCGCGGGGCGGCGACGCGGGCGTACGAACTGCTCCGGGAGATCTGGCACTCGGCGGACGCTGACGTGCCAGGGTTGGACGAGGCTCGGCGGTTCGTCGCGTCGCGCTAACCTATTGTGCCCCGCCGTCGCCGGCGTCGCTGCCGTCGTTGATCGCGCGCCAACCCCAGGACGATCGGGGGTCCACATTGAGAATCCGCGTCGTACCGTGCTTGTTCACGAAGTCGGCGGGGGCCACCCAGAAGCGCCCTTGCCAGAGCAGCCCTTGGAGCTCGAACGACTGAAGGTCCTCGTCGGCGACCTCGAGGTTCACTTCGAGCAGCGCGTCACCACTCAACCCGTCCTCTTCGCCCAGGGCCCGATCGGCCAGCCACACCCCCGTGATGCTCACGTCCTCGCCGGTCCTCGCGTCGCGTAGTCCAAAATCCCACTCCGAGTCGCGAAAGCCGTGTTCGACGATGGAGCGCGCCTCGCCAATTGTGGTACGGTGAAACAGGATCATCGGCGTCCCCGCGAGCCTGCTGCCCTCAGCGCGTTCATGCGCTGCTTGAACGACAGGTTACTCCCGGGCCCCCGGCGCCACAAGAGAAACCGCACGGTCTTCGTTATTGCCGATGGCCCCTGCACGATTGACAATTACCGGCTGAACGGCCACGCACTTGCCTTGAACGGACGACACCCTATGACTCACCCACCTCTCCGGCGGTTCGCGCACGGTCGCAGGGCCGTGGTGGCGATGTTGATCCTCGGCGGCTGTCTCGCCGATCCCACCCCCCGGTTCGGCGAATTGGTGAACCAGATCTGGGAATTCCAGCTGCGCGAAGATCCGCTACTTGCCACGAGCGCGGGCGACTCGCGGTACAACCATCGCCTTCCCGCGGTGGGCCTTGAGGACCAGGAGCGCCGCGCAGCGGCGAAGCGGGAGTTTCTCCGACGTCTCGAGCGCGTGGATCGCCGCCGGCTTCGAAGCGCCGATCAAGTGAGCTACGACATCCTGGTTCGGCAGTTGCGTGACGAGCTCACCGACTTCGAGTTCCAGGCGTACCTGATGCCGCTCACGGCCGACTGGGGGTTTCACATCGGCTTCGCTCGGCTGCCAAGCGAGGTGCCGCTCGCCACCGTGCAGGACTACGAGAATTATATCGCGCGACTGCGGGCGTTTGCGGAGTATGCCAATCAGCATATCGCGCTCATGCGGCGCGGGCTCGAGATCGGTTTTACTCAGCCTCGCGTGGTCCTCGAAGGCTACGACGAGACCATCCGGGTGCACGTGGTGGACGATCCCCGGCGCAGCGCGTTCTATCGGCCCTTCGCCGCCTTCCCCACCACCGTGCCGGAGGGCGAGCGCGCGCGGCTCGAAGCGGCGGGCGTGGCCGCCATCGCCGAGAGCGTCGTCCCCGGCTATCGCGCTTTCCTGGAGTTCATGACGCGAGAGTACATGCCGGGCGCGCGAACCAGTATCGGGGCCTCGGAGCTGCCCAACGGCCGCGACTACTACACCCATCTCGTGGAGCACTTCACCACGCTCCCCCTGACGCCCGAGGCCGTGCACCGGACCGGACAGGCGGAGGTCCGGCGTATCCGCGCGGAGATGGAGCAAGTCATCGAACGGGTGGGCTTTCGCGGCGACTTCGAGGCCTTCTTGAGATTCCTCCGCACGGATCCGCGGTTCTACGCGCGGACGCCTGAGGAATTGCTCAAAGAGGCGTCCTATATCGCCAAACGCATGGACGGCAAGCTGCCGGCGTTGTTCAAGACCCTGCCGCGGCTTCCCTATGGCGTGGCGCCGGTGCCCGACGAGATCGCGACGAAATTCACCGGTGGGCGCTACGTCGGCGCGCCCGTGGGGAGCACCCAGCCCG
Source organism: uncultured Gemmatimonadaceae bacterium (assembly GCA_964627675.1). Taxonomy (GTDB): domain Bacteria; phylum Gemmatimonadota; class Gemmatimonadetes; order Gemmatimonadales; family GWC2-71-9; genus JACQHC01. The sequence continues at coordinate 9,323 of CAZVKD010000001.1, read as the reverse complement.
GGTACTACTGGGTCAACACGTATGCGCTCGCCAGTCGTCCCCTCTACGTGCTCGAGGCGCTGACGTTGCACGAAGCCGTCCCCGGGCATCATCTCCAGATCGCGCTGGCGCAGGAACTGACCGGCGTGCCGCCGTTCCGGCGCTTCGCCGACGCCACCGCCTTCACGGAAGGCTGGGGCTTGTACTCGGAGCGACTGGGACTGGAGGTGGGATTCTATCAGGACCCGTACCGCCAGTTCGGCCGCCTGACGTACGAGATGTGGCGGGCATGTCGCCTCGTCGTGGACACGGGGATGCACGCCATGGGTTGGTCGCGCCAGCGGGCGATGGACTTCCTGGCGCAGAACACGGCGCTCTCGCTCCACGAGGTCCGGACCGAGATTGACCGATACATCTCCTGGCCCGGCCAGGCGCTGGCCTACAAGATCGGCGAGCTCAAGATCCGCGAGCTTCGGCGCGAGGCGGAAGAGATGCTTGGACCCGCGTTCGACATCCGCGAGTTCCACGACGTGGTGCTGCGGAACGGCGCCATCCCGCTCGGCGTCCTCGAATCCCAGGTCAGGCAGTACCTCGGCATGGCCCGGCGCTGATCGGGCTGGGGCACCGCCTTCGGGGGTGCCGCCCAGAAAGGGGGCGCAAGCTCCGGGGATTCGCTCCGCGGCGTATACTTGCGCCCCATGGTCCCGACGCGCGGGCACGGGAACCTGGCCGGCGATGCCTGGGGGGGATTGGCCGCGATGCTGGTGGCGCTGCCCTCGGCCATTGCCTACGGCGTGACCATCTACGCGCCGCTCGGCGGAACGTATGCCGCCTACGGCGCGTTGGCCGGGATGCTGGGCGCCACGGCACTGGGGCTGGTGGCGCCGGCGCTGGGCGGAACCAACCGTCTCATCACGGCCCCGTGCGCCCCCGCAGCCGCGGTTCTCTCGGCCCTGGCCACCGACCTCCTCGCCAGAGGCGTCACGCCGGACTTGGCGCTCCTGCTGCTCGCCCTCATCGGAGTCATCACCGGCCTGTTGCAGGTGGTCGTTGGCCTGGTCGGTCTTGGGCGGCTGATCAAGTACATGCCGTATCCCGTGGTGAGTGGCTACCTCACTGGCGTGGGGTTCATCATCATTGCGACACAGGTGCCGAAGTTGCTCGGCGTTCCCAAGGGCATGCACTTCTGGGCCTCGCTCGGAGCGCCGGGGGCGTGGGAGTGGCAGGCAATCGCGGTGGGGACTGCGACGATCGCGGTGATGGTCGCGGCGGCGCGACTGGTCAAAGTCGTGCCGGCGGCGATTCTCGGGCTCGGCGGCGGCCTGCTGACCTACGGCGCGCTCGCCCTCGCGGACCGCGAACTGCTCCTGCTCGAGAACAACCATCTGGTGGTTGGGCCGTTGCAGGGTGCCGCCGGGGGATTGGCGGACGCGTTCGCCGGGCGATTGACCGCCATGAGGCACCTGGCGTTCGCCGACTACGCCGGTGTCATGGTGCCCGCGCTCACCCTCACCGTCCTGCTATCCATTGACACGCTGAAGACCTGCGTGGTGCTCGATGCCATCACTCGCTCCCGGCACGACTCGAATCGCGAGCTGCTGGGTCAGGGGTGCGGAAATCTGGCCTCGGCCCTGATCGGCGGCGTTCCCGGCGCCGGCACCATGGGGGCCACGCTGGTGAACCTCTCCAGCGGGGCCGTCACGCGGCGGTCCGGCGTCATCGAGGGCGGGCTTTCGCTCGTCGCCTTTTTGGCACTCGGTCGGGTGATCGCGTGGGTACCGGTAGCGGCACTCGCCGGCATTCTGATCGTTGTCGGCGCGCGCATGATTGACCGCCGCAGCCTTCACTTTCTCCGCTCGCGATCCACGGTGCTCGATTTCGCCGTGATCGCGGCGGTCGTGGTGACCGCGCTGTCGGTCAATCTGATAGCGGCGTCCGGCGTGGGTGTGGCGCTGGCTATCGGGCTGTTCCTGCGCGAACAAATCGGCGGCGCGGTGGTGCGGCGCCAGGCGCTGGGAAACGAACGGTTCTCCAAGCGCGTGCGCCTGCCCGAGGAAATGGAGGTGCTGCGCGAGCGCGGCGAGCGGACCGTGATCCTCGAGCTTCAGGGCAGCCTCTTTTTCGGGACGGCGGACCAGCTCTCCAGCGTCCTGGATGCGCACCTGGAGCGACGGCGGTATGTCATCCTGGACATGCGTCGCGTGCAGTCGGTGGACGTGACGGCGGCACACGTGCTCGAGTTGGTCAAGGACACGCTGGCGGAGCACCAGGGGTTCCTGGTGCTCAGTGCGGTGCCGCATCGGCTGCCCACCGGGCAGGACGTGCGGGCCTACTTCGGCGAGGTGGGATTGGTTCGGGCCCACAGCGTGGTGCGCGTGTTCGATGAGCTGGACGGAGCGCTCGAGTGGGTCGAGGATCGGATCCTGGAGGAGGTCCGGCTCGCGCGAGAGGTCGAACGGCCGCTCGAGCTGAAGGAGATCGCGTTGTTCGCCGGACGAAAGGCGGAGACGCTGGCGGCGCTGGAGGCGCTGCTGGGGCGGCGATCCTACAAGGCCGGCGACACGATCTTCAAGCTTGGCGATACCGGGGACGATCTCTTCCTCATTCGGCGAGGCTCGGTACGCATCATGTTCCCGCTGAACGAACGGGAGCGGCACCACGTGAGCACGTTCGGCCGGGGCGACTTCTTCGGCGAGATGGCGTTTCTGGATCGCCAGCCGCGCTCGGCGGATGCCGTCGCGTTCACCGACACCGATCTCTTCGTGCTGAGCCGCGCCGACTTCGACCGGCTCGCCGAGGAGCACAAGCGGATGGCGCTCCAGCTGCTGGAGGCCCTGGCCAAAGCGCTCGCCATCCGGCTGCGCTATGCCAACACCGAGCTGCGCGCGTTGCAGGCGTAGCGGTGACGCAGTCGCGGTGCGCGACATCCGGGCTCATGGAGCAGCGACAGACTCACCTGGGCGGCGGTCGTCCGGAAGCCGGGAGCCCTCGCCCGATTCCTCGCGGGGCGGGAGTGATGGCCGCTGGCTGCGCGTACACTCGTGCCGCGTGGCGATCGCGTTAGCGGAGCGAGGCGCGACAGCTTTCGCTCGGCGGCTGGCGCGCTTCGACGACCTCTTGCCCCGACGCTCCTGGAAGCCGAGCTACGAGCGTCGTTCCGCCGGGAGGGGATCCCGGGCGAGCCGAGCTCGCTCCGGGCAGTGTCCTGGATCGTTCGCGACCGATCTTTGAGTCCGGGGATCAGCCGCGTCCTCGAGGTCGCGTACATGCGGGGGCTGGACTGCTTTCATCTCGCCACGGCGCTGTACCTAGGCGATCCCGGTTCGCTCACCTTCCTGACGCTGGGGGACGTCGAGCACCACCGCCAAGCTCCAGCATCCTCACATCCTCCCGCTCCACGACTCGGGCGAGGCAGAGGGATCACGCCGCATCGCGGGGACTCGTCCCCCGAGGCCGCCAGGTGACGAGCCAGGACCGTCACTACGGCCCGAACTTCTCACGCAGCACCCGTACCTCCGCGAGGATTTCCGGCTCGTTCTTGACCGCCGCCAGCGGGGCCAGCCGACTCTGGATCGCGTCCCAATCGAGCGTCCGGCCGCGCCGCTTCGCTATTCCGATGAGGTCCGCGCTGTCCTGGGGCCGATGGGCAAACGCCTTGAGCACGAACAGGTCCTCGGCGGAGCAGATACGCAGGGCGATCGCATTGCCGAACGGCACCATGCAGGCCCGACCGATCATCTCGGCCTCGAACGGCAGGGCGGCCAGCGCGACATCCACCGGGATACCGCCCGGCATCGAGAGCAGGAGCACACGGTATTGGACGGCAAACTGCCTCGCGTCCGGTCTCCTCGGGGCGTACTGTGACAGCAGACCGTCAATGAAGGACCCTTCGCCGCCGAATCCCGTGAACAGGGCAATGTCGAGATCGCGCGTGACGCGCGGCTCACCCCAGTGCTGGAGCGCGATTCCCCCGATAAAACAGAACGGCCAACCTCGCTGCGTGAGGAACTCCTGAAGCGCCTGCGCCTGCTGGAACAGGCTGATCAACGGCGGAGCAGCTGAAAGTAGCGCTGTTGCTCTACCAGCCCCGAGGAGTCGAGCACCGCGGCATTCGCGCAGGCGTGCTCGAACGCGTCCGCGAGCTGCGCGAGCGCTGTGGCCGTATCGAGCGCCTCCAATTCGTCGCGCTGCTGGGCGGAGAGCGCTGCGCTGGCCTCGCGCCACGTGGCAACCCAGCGCTCGAGGTCGGCCCAGTGACCCGAGGATGACATAGAATGCTCTCGTTGGGGGCGAGTAAATATACTGAGGTCAGCCGCGCCTACCGTGGGGACGTCTCTGTGTCATCCGATGGTGCCCCCCGCCCCAGCCAGCCCCGAAACCCCGCTGAGGATTCTGCCAGCCGCCACTCCTCGAGAATGGAACGCGCCATCGCACGGATCGGGCCCGCGCCGTCTGCGTCTCGGCACCGGGCCTCGAGCCAGGTCTCGAAGTCACTCGGGTCGGGGTCGTCCCGGATCGCCTCGTCGAGCAGCTCCCGTTTCAGGGACAGGCCGATGGCGTCCGGCGTCGTATCCCGCTTGCGACGCCGGCGCCGGCCTTCCGATGCATCCAGGGCCGCGAGCAGCTGGCGACACACGTCCTTCGGTCTCAGCACGGCAGGATGTTCACGGATACAGGGTACCCGAGTGTGTCCGGCCGAGTGAAGCCGCGCTCGCGGGCGGCGAGATCGAGCTCCAGCGTTTCCAGGTCGTCGAGCAGCATCTCGAGCGGGCTCGCAGGTGTGAGCGCGGCGAACGCCTTGAGATAGTGCCGGCAGGAAGCGCACGTCTCCACGCGCCGCGAGTCGAGCTGCCCCTCCGCGGACAGCAGGCCGAGCCGTTCGTGATTGTCCTCGCCGCAGTAGGTGCAGCGCAACCACGCGCCGATCCAGTCCGCGCCGCAGCGAGCGCATCGCAGGTAGCGCTCGCGCTCGATGCCCCGCAGCTCCGCCCGGAGCGGCCAGGCACCGCATATCGGACAATACCCCTGGGTCCAATCGGCCGGGCTCGCTGCGCCTTCCGAACGCGCGATCCCGGCGAGCAAGATGGGAAGGGCGAACTGCAACACTGCCGCGAGCCCCTCCGCGCGGTCCTCCCGGTGTCCCGGCACAGCCTCACGGTCGTCGCGCAACGCCGCTTCCAGCAGGGGTAGCGCGCCGGTTCGATCTCGCCACTCCACGCCGGCCGCTGTCGCGAGGGTGGCGATGAGACGCTCGGTCCGGCGCGGGTCGAGCCGCAGCGTGGCGCCGTGCAGGCTTGGCGCGTTGGCGTCGCGTTCCGGCCCAGGCGCGATCAAGGGGATGGGCGGGTCCGCCCCGGCCCGCGCTGCCGCTCGCCACAGCGCGAACCACGGTGCCCAGGCCGGGCTGGCCCGTTCCAGGACGCTCAGTCTGGCGTCGAACTCGGGCCGAAGACCGGTTGCGGACCGTCGCATGTTTCGAGCGTCGTGGCGCACGGGGTGTTGTGGTACGGCTGGGCGCCGGCATGGAATTCCACCGTGTCGCCCCGATTGCCGATGTCGGCGCCGGGGCCGCCTCCCCGCGTGCGGCCCGCCTCAGGGCTCGCGCAGCCGATCAGCCAGGGCAGCAGCAACGCAGCGGCACTCGCCAGCCGGCTCACGGGAAGTCGCATTCAGGGATGAGCAACGTCCGAGCCGGTGACAAACACCTGGTTGGACGCGAAGACCACGACGATTCGGAGCAGGAGCCCGCCGGCGAGCACGAGCGTCGAGGCGCGAAGCGTTGTGCGGCGCGGGGGCGCCGAACGAGACTCCAGCACCAGCGGCGCGGCAATCCCCAGCCCGGCGACGCCGGTGAGAAGAACGCCCCCCCACCAGCCGGCGAAGACACGCGCGGCGGCTCCGAGGGACGCAACGAACAGCGCGAGGAGCACTAGCTCCGCGCGCAACGCGACCCGATCGAACCGCGTGAGCCAGGCAGTGGTGGCGGGATCGGCGTCTCGCCGTCCATCCGCGAGCAGGAGGAGCGTCGCCCCTCCGGTAGATGCGGCGGAACACAGGAAGAGCGCGCCCAGGAGGTTGGAATCGGCCCACACCGGCCGGTTCGTCACCGAGAGCAGGACGCCGGTGTAGCCTGCCAGGAAGAAGCCGAACAAGCTTCCCAGCGCGGCGACCATCATGCCGGGGGCGCCACTCACCATGCCGGCCAGCGGGCGCCACCGAATGCGGCCTTCCTCGGCCAGTGCACCCCCGGCCGCGAGCGTCGCGTGGGCACCGAACAGCAGGAGTCCCCAGGCGCCGACTGACATCGGGGACCAGGGCTTCAGCAACGGGACGCCGGTGTTCGACGCGACCAGCATGTGCCAGAACCTGAGCGGCTTGGTGAGATCGAGCGTGAGCAGAACGCCGCTCACGACCGCTCCAACGAAGGCGACGTAGTACCCCACCCGCACGACGGGTCGGTCCTCCGGGCGCCCGAACAGGTGGAGCAAAGAGGCGATAAAGAAGCAGCCACCGGCGATCCCGCCGACGAAGAAGTAGGCGACGATATACCAGCCCCAGTGCGGCGACGCCGTGTAGAAGGTGTCAGGCATCGTGCCCACCGGCCTGCTCGTCCACGCGACGCCTTCGTAGGGTCACGAGTCCGACGAGCCCCAGCACCACGGCCGTGGCGACTGACAGCGCCGAGGACGCCCAGAGATTCCGCGTGGGAAGGCGCGGATTCCGCGGCAGGCCATACACCTCGGGCTCGTCCACGAGCAGGTAGAACGAGTTGAGCCCCCCCAGGATCGTCTCGTCGGCGCCGTACAGCCGGGCGCGGGTTTCGCCGAGCCGCTGGAGCTGTACCAGGCGGCGCTCTGCCCGCTGCTTGAGCTCGCTGATGGGCCCGAACTGGATGGAATCCGTCGGGCAGGCCTGCGCGCATGCCGGCTCTAATCCCGACTTCAGGCGATCGTAGCACAGCGTGCATTTCTGCGCCGTGTTGGACGCGGGGTTGATGTCAATGACGCCGAATGGGCACGCGGCGATGCACAGCCGGCAGCCGTTGCAGGCGTCCGATTGAATCACCACCGTGTCGAACTCAGTGCGGATGATGGCGCCCGTGGGGCAGACCTCGAGGCACGGCGCCCGCACGCAGTGCTTGCACACGTCGCTCATCATGAGCCAGCGGCCCCCCGCGCGGTCCTCGCCGAATTGCTCGACGAACTTCACGTGCCGCCAGTTGATCCCGTCCAGCCGTCGCGTGTTGTCGTAGCTGTCGCCGCTCATCTCCACCACGCCGCCGTTCGTGGCGGGCAGCTGGTTCCATGCTTTGCATGCGACCTCGCACGCCTTGCAGCCGATGCACACCGTGGTGTCGGTGTAGTACCCCATCGCCTCGTGCATCAGGCCCTCTCCACGTTGCACACGAAGGCCTTGCCCTCGTGGATGCTCACGTTGGGATCGCCCACCAGCGCGGTGAGCTCGTTCACCACGTCACCCGTCACGACCCCCTGCCAGCCCCAATGCCACGGCATCCCCACCTGGTGGACCACGCGGTCGCCGATCGCGAATGGCCGCAGCCGGCGGGTCACCAGCGCCTTGGCCCTGATCTCGCCGCGCGGCGTGCTGATCCGCACCCAGTCCGTGTTGCGAATCCCTTTCTCTGCGGCGAGTTCGGGGGACAGCTCGATGAACAACTCGGGCATGAGCTGCGCGAGCCAGGGATTCCAGCGGCTCATCGCACCCGCGAGGTAGTGCTCGGTGAGGCGATACGTGGTGATGATGTAGGGGTAGCGCTCGTCCCCGGCCTCGACCAGCGGGTTGTCCTGGTGCCGCCAGTACTTGAGCACCGGACTGGTCTGCCGCCCGTAGAGCGGATTTCGGATCGGCGATTCGGCCGGCTCGTAGTGGGTGGGGAGCGGTCCGTCGAGCAGGCCCACGGGGTTGAATAACCAGCCCACGCCGTCGGGTTTCATGATGAATGGATGGCGTCCCGAGTGCGCGTCCAGCCCCATGCCGTCGGGGTCCCCGGGCGCGCTGGGCGGCTTGGTTTGCGGGAAGTCGGGCGTGTCGTAGCCGGTCCACTTCGCGCCGTCCCACCACACCCACTTTTTGCGCTCGCTCCAGGGGCGCCCATCCGGATCGGCCGAGGCGCGGTTGTACATGACGCGCCGATTGGCGGGCCAGGCCCAGCCCCAGTTCAAGTGGGCTCCCGGCGCCCCGGGGGGATCTGGCTCCTTGCGTTTGGCGAGGTTGCGATCCGGAGCCGGGAACACGCCGCAGTAGATCCACGAGGCGCAGGTGGTCGAGCCGTCGTCCTTGAGCTCGCCGAAGCCCGCGAGGTGGCGCGCCGGATCGCCGGTGAGGTAGCCGTTGATCTCCTTGAGCACTTTCTCCACGTCCGGCTCTCCCGGAACGACCGGCGGCCCTTCGGGATCGAACTCCCACAGCAGATTCTTGAATCCCTGATCGCGGGGGAGATCGCTGCCAGCGTACAAGCGCTTGAGCCGCAGCGCGAGTTGATGGGTGAACCAGGGGTCGGAGCGGCAGTCTCCCGGCGGGGCCGCCGCTCGGAAGTGCCACTGGAGCATGCGCTGGGTGTTGGTGTAGCTGCCGTCGGTTTCGGCCACCTGCGCCGAGGGGAAAAAGAAGACGTCCGTCTGAATGTCCTCGGGCTTCACCTCGCCGCTCTCGACTTCGGGCGCGCGATACCAGAAGGCCGCCGTCTCCGTGATGAAATTGTCCTTTACCACGAGCCACTCGAGGTTCCGGAGGGCTTTCCGCTCGAGGCTCGCGTTGAGGGACGTGGCGGGGTTCTGCCCGATGCACAGCATTCCCTTCACCCGCCCTTCGGCCATCGCCACGAACATGGGCAGATGCGAGTGGTCGCCGGAGATCTTGGGATGCCAGTCGTAGCCGAAATCGTTCTCCGGAGTCGCGGCGCCGCCGTACATGGACTTGAGATACGACACCAGGAACTTCGGCATGTTGGCCCAGTAGCCCGTGGCGCTCGCCTCCGTGGCGAGATACTCGCGCAGCGTTCCGTGCCGCTTGAGAGCAGAGGGCGCCGGCATGTAGCCGTGAATGCTGTGGTACAGCGTTGGGATATCCGTCGAGCCCTGGATGGAGGCGTGCCCGCGCAACGCCATGATCCCGCCCCCCGGCCGCCCGATGTTGCCCAGCAGGAGCTGGAGCAGCGCGCAGCAGCCGATCATCTGCGGGCCGTAGGTGTGTTGGGTCCAGCCCACCGCATAGGTCCAGGACGTCGTCCGGTCGCGCCCCGAGTTCTCCAGGATCGTTTCCGCCACCTGGATGAACGTGTCGCGCGGGCACCCGGTCACTCGCTCGACCATCTCAGGCGTGTA